>NZ_JBEXUP010000094.1:0-34744 GCF_040614375.1 Nonomuraea sp. NPDC005983 | reverse complement strand
GACAGCTCCACGCCGCGCAGCCGCCGCTCCTCCAGTGTCAGCGAGCGGGTGGTCAGCAGGCCGCGGCGCAGCCTGAGCCTGCCGGGCTCGCGCTCCAGCCGGTAGCGCCCCCACGACTCGGCGAACAGCAGCACCGCGCCGAGCAGGCCGATCACGACGTTCGCCAGGAAGAGGAGCGGCACCGTGAGCCACGGCCGCCCCGTCACCCACTCCCACGCGCCCGACGCCGTGCCGGTGCTGAACAGGTTCACGCCGAACGCGTCGACCAGCTTGTACAGCCCGCCGAGCACCAGCGCGCCGCCCGCGAACGACCACACCGTCAGGGGCGCGTACCTGATCCACGACCACCGCAGCTCGGCCAGCGGGCCCTCCGGCTCCTCCTGAGCGGCCGTCCGGAGCAGGACGTGGCGAAGCCGCTCGGCTTCGTGGCCGGTCAGCGGGTCGAGCGTGAGCTCGGTGCGGTCGGTGGCGTGCTCGCCGGTGCCAACCTTGACGACGGTGAGGCCGAAGACCCGCCGCACCGGATCGGCCCGCAGGTCCACGCTGCGCACCCGGTCGCGCGGGATCGACAGGTGCTGGCGCACGGCGATGCCCGAGCGCAGTTCCACCCGGTCGTCGGTGAGCCGCCAGCGGGTCGTGCGCAGCCGCACCTCGTCGTACGCCAGCGTCGCCGCGACGATCAGCACAGCGGCGCCCGCGCAGGCGGCGGCGATGGCGGCAGGCGGCCAGTGCAGGCCGTACAGCAGCCTGGCCAGGACCACGACGACGGGCACGACGACGGCCAGCGAGAGCACGGCCGAGGCGGCCAGGCTCCGCCGGGACAGACTCCGCCAGCTCAGGTCGCCCGGGGTGGACTGGGTGATCGTGGTGGGCTCTCGCCGGTTCACGTCGCGTCTCCCGGGGTGGCCTGCGTGATCGCGGTCAGTCGTTCGGCCAGCTCGGCGGCCAGTTCGTGGTCGAGCGCCGCGATCCTGATCGCGCCCGCGGCCGAGGCCGTGGTCACGGTGACGTCGGCGAGCCCGAACAGCCGTTGCACCGGCCCCCGCGCGGTGTCGACCGTCTGGATGCGCGACATCGGCGCGACCCGCCAGGTGTGGGTCAGCCAGCCCTTGCGCGTGTAGACGGCGTCGCCGGTGACCTCCCAGCGTTCCACCCGGTAGTACGCGCGCGGCACGACGAAGGCGAGCACCAGGCAGGCCGCGGCGAACGCGCCCACCACGCCCGCCAGCCAGGCGGGACGGTCGGTGAACAGCAGGAAGGCCGCCACGGCCGCGGCGGCCGACGGCACGGCGAGAATCAGGAACTGGACGGTCCACCAGGCGATCGCCCGCGGGTCGGCCTGGTTGCGCGGCGGGCGCAGTGTGCTCGTGCTCACGTCCGGTCCGCCGCCTTCCTCGCCGAACCGGACGCGGCCGCCAGCGCCACACCTAGGACGCCGATCACGATGGCCGCGAAGACCTCGTAGCCGTCGAGGAACGGCAGGATGTTCACCAGCAGGAGGTCGTGTGCCCAGCGCCACCAGCCGAACACGGTGTTGAGCAGCCCGCCGAGCCCCTGAAAGATCAGCAGCCAGGCGAGCACGTGGAGAAGTCCCTTCATGCCTCCAGGTTCGTGCCGGGCCGGGGCGAGCCGCGTCGGCCGGAGGTCTCGTCCCCCATCTACTTTGGTCGCTGTTCGGCACCCTCCCGCAACGTCTAACCTCGGGAAACGTGACGGAATACCGATGGGTGCTGCCCTCCGTGCTGCTGGGCGACGGCAGCGACGGGCGCCCGGCGAAGCGCTCGACGCGCGACTGGATCGTCGACACCGTCATGTTCCTCGCCGCCTGCGGCCTCACCTATCTGAGCCTGTCCGACCTCGCCGGTGACCCGAGGCCCCTGCAGATGATCGAGCAGGTCGCGGGCGCGCTGTCGTGCGCCGCGGTGTGGCTGCGCCGCAGGTGGCCGATAGGGCTGGCCCTGGTCACCAGCGTGCTGTCGTCGTTTCTGATACTGGTGGGCGGGGCAGCGGTGGTGGGGCTGTTCACGGTGGCCGTGCACCGGCCGTTCAAGGTCTCCGGCCCGATCGTCCTGCTCAGCCTCGTCACGCTGGTGCCCTACGTCATGCTCAGGCCCGACAGAGAGCTCGGCTTCTGGGGGGCGATCGTCCTCGGCTTCGCCATCGTGCTGACCGTGTTCGCCTGGGGCGTCGTGGTGCGCGCCAGGCGGCAGCTCGTCTGGTCGCTCAGGCAGCGCGCCGACATCGCGGCCGAGGAGGCCAAGCGGCTGGAGCGCGAGCGCATCGCCAGAGAGATGCACGACGTGCTCGCGCACCGCCTCTCGATGCTCAGCCTGCACGCGGGGGCGCTGGAGTTCCGGCCCGACGCCTCGTCCGGCGAGGTGGCCAGGGCCGCCGGGGCGATCAGGAGCAGCGCGCACCAGGCGCTGCAGGACCTGCGGGAAGTGATCGGCGTGCTGCGCCACCCGGGCTCCGACCCCGACAGCGCCGTCCCCGACCGGCCGCAGCCCACGCTGGGCGACCTGCCCGCGCTGGTCGAGGAGTGCGGGCACGCGGGCATGGACGTGACGCTCGCCACGCCCGGCCTCGACGTCCCGCTCGCCGCGTCCGCCGGCGGGGAACGGCGCCCTGCGGACGGTGCGGACGTGCCGCAGGGCCTCGGCAGGAACGTCTACCGGATCGTCCAGGAGGCGCTGACGAACGCACGCAAGCACGCCGGCGGCGCTCCCGTCACCGTCACCGTGACGGGCGGCCAGGACGACGGCGTCACGGTCGAGGTGCGCAACCCCCTCGGGGGCCGCCAGCCCATGCGGCTGCCCGGGGCGGGGGCCGGGCTCATCGGGCTGAACGAGCGAGCCGAGCTGGCGGGCGGCCGGCTGCAGCACGGCCCCACCGCCGAGGGCGACTTCCTCCTGCGAGCCTGGCTACCGTGGACCCCATGACGATCAAGCTGCTCATCGTTGACGACGACGCCCTAGTTCGGGCCGGGCTCTCCATGATCCTGGCGGGGGCGGGCGACATCGAGATCGTCGCGGAGGCCGGCGACGGGGCCGAGGTGCCGCCGCTGGTCGCCGAGCACCATCCGGACGTGGTGCTGATGGACATCCGGATGCCCGGCGTCGACGGCCTCACCGCCACCGAGCTGCTGCGGGCCGCCGAGTCGCCGCCCGAGGTGGTGGTGCTGACCACCTTCCACGCCGACGCCCAGGTGCTGCGGGCGCTGCGGGCCGGGGCTGCGGGCTTCCTGCTGAAGGACATCCCACCCGGCGAGCTGGTCGAGGCGATCAGGAAGGTGGCCGCCGGCGAGCCGATCCTGTCGCCTGTTGTGACCCGCCAGCTCATCACGCACGTCTCCGACGGCGGTCCCGAGCGCCGCGCCGGCCGGGCCCGCACGCTGCTCGGACGGCTCAGCGAGCGCGAGCGTGAGGTGGCGGCGGCGGTCGGGCAGGGCAAGTCCAACGCGGAGATCGGGCGCGAGCTGTTCATGAGCGTCGCCACCGTCAAGGCGCACGTCTCGCGCATCCTCACCAAGCTGGAGCTGAACAACCGGGTGCAGGTCGCGCTGCTGGTCTACGACGCCAGCCTCTGAGTTAGCGGCTGAGCAGCTCCTCGATGGTGGTCCGGTGCAGCACCAGGTCGTCGGGGTCGCCGGGCATGGGCTGCTCGCCGAAGTGGATCCGGCGCCGCCACACCCTGGCCATGATGACGCCGTGCCTGAGGGCGGCGTACATCTCGTAGAAGCCCATGTCGCGGGGCTCATAGCCGGTTAGATCACGATATGTACGGCAGACGTCGTCTCGGCGCATAAAGTCCGGCAAGCCGGGAAGACCCAGGGACTCTGTGATGTCCTGGAAGAAACGGTGCAGAAAGATCATCCAAGCGAGGTCGAGCTCGCGCGGCCCCAGCGCCGCCATCTCCCAGTCGAGGACCGCCACCGGCGTGAAGTCCCGGTAGATCACGTTGCCGATGCGCGCGTCCCCCCAGGAGAGGACGTCGGGGCCCGGGTCGTCCGGCCAGTGCGCCTCCAGCCAGTCGAAGGCCCGCTCCAGCAGCGGGACCCGCAGGCTGCCGTGAGCCCACTCATAGTAGGCCCGCTGCTCGTCCACGTGCGCGCGCAGCCCGCCCTCGCCCGCCCTTCCCCCATCCGGCCCTACCGGCCCGCTTCCGGTCAGCACGGCGAGGTCGTCGCGGGTGAAAGGGGCGTCGTGCAGGGCGGCCAGGACGCCTACCGTGGCGTCCTGGAGCCTGCGCCGGTCCTGCGGGCGGGCGTCGCGCAGCCAGCCCTCGAAGGTGTACGGCGTGAGGTCCTGCGGTACGTCCCCGTCCTCGCGCTCCATGACGAAGAACGGAGAGCCCAGCGGGCCCGGGTCGGGCTCCAGCCAGAGCGCCCGAGGAACGGGAACTCCAGCTTTCCCCCTGGCAAGGCGCATGATCTCGAACTGGGCCCGCAGGTCGTAGGACGGGAAGACGGGTACGGCCTCCGCCGCTGGTGCGAGCCTGGCGACGCAGCGTGTGCGCTCGCGTCCCCACGAGGCGGTGAAGAAGAGCGTCTCGCTGGACAGGCCGTTCCCCGATGGACGCGACAGCTCCGAGACCGTGACGGGGGAGCCGACCCGGCCGCGGAGCCAGGCGGCCACCCGGTCGTGCAGTTCTTCCAGGTCACGGGTGGAGGTGCGGATCTGCTCCGTCATGGTAGGCCTCCTGGGCGAGCGTCGGTCCCGGCTCTGTCGTATCTCGCCAACCAAGCGCTTGTCCATACCAGGGTGGCCGTCACGGGCCGGTACGCGACAGCCGTACCCTTGTGTGAAAGGGCATGTCACGAAGGGACAGTGGGATGAGTTCAGCGGGTGAAGGCCTGTCTCGCCCGCTTCCCGAGCAGGTGCGGCTGAACGTCGTCGACCTGGCCGCTCAGGTCCTCGGCTCGATGCCTGCTGTCTCCGTCCCGCCACCGCTGCGCGGCATCGCCAAGTTCGACCCGCGCAAAAGAGCCAAACTCGGCAGTGCGCCCATCGCGGCGCAGCTCGAGAACGACAAGAAGTTCCGCGAGGTCGTCGCCGAGTCGGTGGCGGCCGGGTGGCCGGAGCTGGTCGCCGCGCTGGCCGAGGGCAACGTCCCGCCGGCGGCCGACCCCGTTCTCGTGGCGGCCGCCGCCTACCTCACGCGCCCGCCCGGCTGGGCGGACATGGTCGACTCCGCCAGGGCCGACCTGGAGCAGTCGGCCGTCGCGGCCGAAGGCTCCGAGCGCGAGGAGGCCGTCACCCGGCTGCGCGAGCAGCTCGCCGCGCAGAAGAGCTCCGCCAAGGAGGAGGCCGACCGGCTGCGCGAGCAGCTCAGGGTCGCCCGTGCCGAGAACTCCGACCTGCGCCGCAAGCTGCACGACGCCCGAGAGCGCGCCAAGGGCGCGGTGCGCCGTGCCGAGGAGATGGAGCACGCCGCCGAGGAGGCGAGGTCCGCGGCTTCGGCGGCGGGCAGCGCGGGGGAGTCGGAGCTGCGCCGCCTGCGCGAGCGGCTGGCCGACGCCGAGAAGCAGCTCGAAGCCTCGCGCAGGGCCGCCCGCGAGGGCAGGAGCATCGAGGACGCCCGCGTCAGGGTCCTGCTCGACGCGTTGCAGGACGCCTCGGCCGGGCTGCGCAGGGAACTGGCGCTGCCCACCACGATCAGCAGGCCCGCCGACTCGGTCGCCGCGGTGGCTCCGGGCACGCCGGGCGTGCGCGGGGTGCCCGCCCGCGCCCTGGCGGACGACGATCCGCAGCTCCTCGACCAGCTCCTCGCGCTGCCACAGGTCCACCTGATCATCGACGGCTACAACGTGACCAAGACCGGTTACGGCACGCTCACGCTCGCCGACCAGCGCAACCGGCTGATGACCGGCCTGGGCGGGCTCGTCGCGCAGACCAGGGTCGAGCTGACCGTGGTCTTCGACGGCGCCGAGCTGAACGCGCCCGTCCAGGTGGTGGCGCCGCGCGGCGTGCGGGTGCTGTTCAGCGCGCCCGACGAGATCGCCGACGACCTCATCCGCCAGCTCGTACGCGCCGAGCCGCTGGGCCGGGCCATCGCCGTCGTGTCGTCGGACCGGGAGGTGGCGGAGTCGGTGCGGCGCATGGGAGCCAGACCGGTTCCGTCAGGTCTGCTGCTGCGCCGCCTCGGTAGGGCCTAGATTACAAATCTGCAGAACGGGTGAGACCTTACCGGCCACTTCTGTACTATTTCGCCCCAGATCTGATCTCTGGGAGGCGACGCTGTGAGGTTTGGCCGGGTGCCGATGGCCGCGGGTCTAGTGGCCGGGCTGATGCTTTCACCAACGGGTGAGGCGCTGGCTGAGCCGAGACCGACCCTGCGGCAAGCCCAGGCGAAGCTCGACAAGCTGAACGACCAGGCCGACAAGGTCGTCGACCGGTACAACACGGCGAACGAGAAGTACAAGGACGCCAAGAAGCTCTACGGCAAGCTGAACGACAGCTACAAGCGCAAGCTGGCGACCGTGGCGGACCTGCGCGCGCAGGTGGTCTCGATGGCGATCGACAACTACCAGCTGGGCAGCGACATGATGTCCTGGCCCTCCATGCTGGGAGCCGACAACCCGTCGGGCATGCTCAACGGGCTGGTGCTGGCCGGGCGGATCACGCAGGCCCGCGCCGAGACACTGGTGGCCTTCGACAGGGAGAACCGCAGCCTCAAGGTCGACCGCGACAACGCGCAGACCGCTCTGTCGGCCGCCGACGACAAGCGCGACGCGGTCGAGAAGGAACGCAGCGAGATCCTCGCCCTCATCAAGCAGCAGAAGAAGCTGCTCAAGAAGCTCGGCGCCTACCGGACCGGCGACCCGAACAGCACCGGTCTGAAGTACACGGGCCCCGCCTCGGGCAACGCCGCCGCAGTCCTCCGCTTCGCCTACGCCCAGATCGGCAAGCCGTACGTCTTCGGCGCCACCGGGCCCGGCGGCTGGGACTGCTCCGGCCTCACCCAGGCGGCGTGGCGGGCCGCGGGCGTCTCCCTCCCGCGCACCACCTGGCAGCAGTGGGCCTGGGGCGCCGCCCGCAAGGTCTCCGTGAACGACCTCCAGCCCGGCGACCTGATCTTCAGCAACGGCCTCGGCCACGTCGGCATCTACGCGGGCAACGGCAAGATGGTCCACGCCCCCCAGACCGGTGACGTGGTCAAGATCTCTCCGCTGACGGGCCGCAGCCTGGTGGGCGCGATCCGTCCGTAGCCGGCCCGTTCGAGGGTCAGGCCGCGTCCCAGGTGACCGGGAGCCGATGCACGCCGTAGATGTCCGAGGTGGTGCGCAGCGGCACGTCCTCGGGCGGGACGGCCAGGCGCAGCGTCGGGAACCGGGTGACCAGGGCGGGGAAGGCGACCCGCATCTGGACGCGGGCCAGTTGCTGGCCGAGGCACTGGTGGACGCCGTGGCCGAAGGACACGTGCCCGGTGGCCTGCCGGCGCAGATCGAGGGTGTCGGGGTCGGCGAACCTGGCTGGGTCGCGGTTGGCGGCCTGGATGGAGATGGTGACGGTCTCACCGGCCCTGATCAGGTGGCCGTCCAGCTCGACGTCGTCCACCGCCGTCCGCACGCCGGTGTGGGGGATGCTCAGGTAGCGCAGCAGCTCCTCGACGGCCTGGTCGGTGCGGCCGGGATCGGCGCGCAGGGCGGCGAGCTGGCCCGGGTGGCTCAGCAGGGCGAAGGTGCCCAGCGCGAGCATGTTGGCGGTGGTGTCGAGGCCGGCGCCCAGCAGCAGGGCGCCGATGTTGGTGAGCTCCTCGTCGGTGAGGTCGCTCGTGGTCAGGTCGCTGAGCAGGTCGTCGGTGGGCTGGGCGCGCTTGGCCGACACCAGCCGGCGCAGGTACCCCTGCAGGGCGGTGATGGCGGCGTACTGCTCCTCCGGTGCGGCGTCGTGGTCGTTCAGGGCCGCCGTGTGACGCTGGAACATCTCGTGGTCGGCGTAGGGGACGCCGAGCAGCTCGCAGATCATCAGTGCGGGGATGGGCTGCGCGTACGCCTCCACCAGGTCCACTGGCGGCCCGTGCCGTTCCATGGCGTCCAGGTGCTCGGCGGTGATCTGCTCGACGCGCGAGGTGAGCCGGCGCATCCGGCGGACGGTGAACGTGCCGGTGAGCAGGCTCCGGTAGCGAGTGTGCTCGGGCGGGTCCATCCCGATGAACATCCCGGGCGGAGCCGGCGGGAACTGCCCCGCGGAGGCCGCTCCGGGCACCGGGGAGCGCATGAGGTCATGCCTTGAGCTGAAGCGGGTGTCGGCCGTCACGGCGCGGGCCAGGGTATGGCTGGTCACCAGCCAGCCCACGTGCCCGTCGGGGTAGGTCATCCGGCTCAGCGGCCGCTGCTCACGCAGCCGCGCCAGCTCCTCGGGGGGATCGAACGGGCGGCCCGCGGGACGCGTCACGGGCAGCCCCGCCAGGACGGGGAGGGATTCGGTCATCTCTGCTCCTTCTGGACGAGCGAGCTTCGGCATCGAGATAGTACGCGTTCAACTGTCAGCAAAAGCTACGTTGCATTCAATGCATTTGTCAATCGCTGATCTGACGATTTCCCTGTTTAACCAGCTGAATGAGGTAGAGAATTGCAATGGATTTGGGAGTGAATGCAACGTCCAGCCGTCCTCTGTTGCAATGGAGTGCATGCGAACGCAATACTGGCGCCCGGTGTGTCGAGCGGAAGAGCAACGGGAGGCGAGCGCGGATGCCGGGAGGCAGGCTGACCTACGAGGATCGCCAGAGCGTCGCCGCAGGCCTCGCCGAAGGGCTCGGGTACGCCGAGATCGCCAGGCGCCTCGGGCGGCCGACGTCCACGATCAGCCGGGAGGTGGCGCGCAACGGCGGCCCTGGCGGCTACCGGGCCGACCGGGCGCACCAGGCGACCGAGGGGCGCGCCCGCCGGCGCAGGTCGGCCCCGTCGCCGCCACCGCAGGCCGCCACCGGCGGATACGGGCGCGACCCGGAAGCGGTGCGCGAGCTCGAGGAGGGGCTCACGGCGCTGCTGGTCCAGAACGGGGTCCCGCGGATGACGGCCAGGGTGCTCACCTGCCTGTACACCACCGACTCCGGCGGCCTCACCGCCGCCGAACTGGTCCAGCGGCTGCGGGTCAGCCCGGCGTCGATCTCCATGGCCGTCGGCTACCTCGAGGAGCAGGCGCTGATCAGGCGCGAACGCGACCCCCGTCGGCGGCGCGAGCGGTACGTCATCGACGACGACGTCTGGTACCGGGCCTTTCTGGCGAGCGCCCGGAGGAACGTCATGCTGGCCGACGCCGCCCGGAAGGGGGCCGAGGTCCTCGGCGCCGCCACACCCGCGGGAGCCCGGCTGGAGGACATGGGCCGGTTCCTCGGCTACCTCGGCGACGACATGGTCCAGACGGCCGAGCGCTGGTGGCAGGTCCTCGTGGCGCACCGGACGGCGGGCCGCCGGTACGGCGGGACGGGTGACCCGCGCCACGTGACGGATGTGACAAGAGTTACAGATGGGACCTGACTCGAACCCGTGTCGTCAACTGTGAGAAGGGTCACATTTGAATAACGACAACCCGGCTTCCAGCAGCGATTAATCCCCTTACTGACACCTTTATCTGATCTTTACAGGCTGACTCGGGCTTTGCCAGCCCGTGAACTTTCGGCGTAGCTTCTGGCGTCGCGGTGCCAAGCCATGGCGCCGCGAACCGACATCGGTCCCCCCGATGTGGACGAGATAGTCATCCGCTGGCCCGCCGCCACCCCCACCGAGCACGACACCCGGCGGTGAGGCCTGCCGAATCCGTGCAGCCAGGAGGCACGGAGCCGGGGACCCAGCGATCCCGTTCCCCCGGGATCAGGGGTGAATCGGCGCGTAACGCGTCGTAGGGCGACTTCCAGGCCCGAATCCGTCAGCTAACCCGGTAGGCGTTCGTGGAAGATCCAAGGAGAAATCCTGTCTACCCACCCGCATAACCCCCGTCTGTCCCGTTTTGCCGTGAGTGGCGTTGCGCTCACGATGTCCGTGGCGGCTGGAGGGCTGATCCTCCATGCCCCGGCGGCGCAGGCGGCGACGACGAGCGAACGGGCCGGCACTTCCACGACCGCGGCGGCGAAGACCGTCGGGTCCGCGAAGACGGCCACGGTCTCTCGGCAGATGGCGAAGGCCCGCAAGGCCGTCGCCGTGGCCAAGGAGCAGGTCGGTGACCCCTACCGGTACGGCGGCACCGGGCCTGGCTCGTTCGACTGCTCCGGACTCGTCCAGTACGCCTGGAAGAAGGCCGGAGTGAAGATCCCGCGTGTGACGAACAGCCAGTTCGCGCGCATCAAGAAGAAGGTCTCCTGGAGGAGTCTCAAGCCGGGCGACCTGATGTTCTTCCGCGGGCTCGGACACGTCGGCATGTACGTCGGCCATGGCAAGATGATCCACTCGCCGAGGACCGGCGAATCGGTGCGTATCGACAAGCTCGGCGGCTGGCGCAAGGCGTCGTTCGTCGGCGCGGTACGTCCCGGCCTGTGACCGATCACGAAACGCCCCGCCCCTGCCAGGGGCGGGGCTTTCGGGTGCCGTCACCCGGCGGGCCGCGTTCCACGTGGCGGCCCGGGGCCTGGCGAGCGGTGCCCGGTTTCGCGGCCACGGCCGCACGGCCTTGGTGACCGGCGGGGCCTGCGTTCCCGGATCTGTGACCTTCGGTCTCCCGGCCGTCTCCGATGGGCCGGGCCGCTACCATCTGGCATGGTGTCCGTGCAGGTGAGCCGTCGAGCCGCGCTGGCGGGGCTGGCGCTCCTCGCGGCGGCCTCGGCCAGCGCGCCGCCGCGCGACGGCGGCCTGCCGCTCGCGCATGACGGGCTCCGCGATCTCTGGTCTGACGGAGCCCGGACCGTACGCGGCGCCCGATCGCTCGTCGTGGGGCATCGCGCCGATGTGAGGCTGCTCCGCGACCTGGCACGCAGGTCCGACGCGGCGGGGGAGCGGGTCTCCGCCGTCCTGGGCGGCCAGGTGCGCCCGCTCGTGCTCGTCCCCGACTCCATCGCCGACGGCGCCCGGCTGGCGGGGCTGACAGGGGTGGCCGGGCTCGACGGGCTGGCCGCCGTCGCCGACGACGGCCGGGTGATCGTGATGCCCACCGCGTTCGCCCGGCTCACCCCCATCGGCCGGGACGTCGTCCTCACCCACGAGCTGACACACGTCGCCGCAGGCACCGACCACCTGCCCATCTGGCTGTACGAGGGCTTCGCCGACTACGTGGGCTACCGCGACGCGGGCCTCGCCGTCCCGGTGGCCGCGGCCGAGCTGGCCGCCGAGGTCCGGGCCGGGCGGCTGCCGCGCGAGCTCCCCGGGCCCGCCGCGTTCGCGTCGCGTGAGCCCGGACGGCTGGCGCGCGCGTACCAGGAGGCGTGGCTGGCGTGTCGCTTCCTGGCCGGACGGTTCGGCGAGAGGACCCTGGTGAGGCTCTACCGTGATGCCCAGAGCCGCGGCGTCGACGCGGCTCTGGCGGCGCTCGGCCTCTCGGTCGAGACACTGACGGCACGGTGGCGCGACTACGTGCGGGACGAGCTGGCGTAAGGGGACGCAGATGGACGATCGTCAGGACATGAACGACATGCCCGACGCGGGCCCGCCCAGACCCGCCGCCCAAGGTCGGCAGGCCGCTTCAGCCGCCTCCGAACCGGGCGCGCCAGCCGACCCTGTCCCGGATCCCCCGGACGGCACCGAGTCCGGCGGCAGAGAGAGCAGCGGCAGAGGGAGCGGCGGGGGGCCGGGGGAGCCGGAGACGGAGGAGTGGCTGGACCGGCGGGCACGGCGGCAGGCCGGGGGCGCGTTGATGCTGCTCGGGGCCGCCATCCTGGCGGTGGCGGCGTTCAGCACACCCTGGCAGGTGCTGCCGCCCGGGGCGCCGGACGTCCCGCCCGACCCCGTGCGAGACTTCACCGCCGCGCAGATCGCCAGGGCCGACGCCTTCGACGCCGCCACCGCCATCCCCGGCTACCTTTCGCTGGCGCTCGCCGTCGTCTTCGCGGGCCTGCTCGTCGTCACCCCGTTCGGGGCCAGGGTGCTCGGCTGGCTGCGCGGCCCCTGGTGGCTGCGGGTGATCGAGGGCGTGCTGGTGCTGACCGCGATCAAGGAGGCCCTGCGGTGGCCGCTCGGCATGTGGTTCGAGACGCGGCTGCGCGCCTTCGGCCTGTCGACGCAGGACTGGGCCGGCTGGACGGCCGACAGGTTGAAGAACCTCGCCGTCAACGTGGTGCTGCTGTCGATCATGCTGGTGGTGCTGATCGCGCTGGCCCGCAGGTTCAGGCGGTGGTGGCTGCCGGCCGCCGTCGGCGCGTTCCTGTTCACGGTGGCCGCCTCGTTCGTCTACCCGGTGGTGTTCGAGCCGCTGTTCAACGACTTCCACGCCATGCCCGCCGGCCCCCTGAGGACGAACCTGCTCGCCATGGCCGAGCGCGACCACGTCCCGGTCGAGGACGTGCTGGTCGCCGACGCCTCCCGGCGCACGACCGCGCTCAACGCCTACGTGTCGGGCTTCGGCGCCACCCGCCGCATCGTCGTCTACGACACGCTGCTCAAGGCTCCCCAGCCCCAGGTGGAGCTGGTGGTGGCGCACGAACTCGGGCACGCCAAACGCGGCGACGTCCTGACCGGCACGCTGATCGGCGGGCTGGCCGCCGCGTTCGGCGCGGTCCTGCTGTACGTGGTGTTCGGCGCCGTACGCCGGCGCACCGGGGTCGTCTCGGTCGCCGACCCGCGGGCGGTGGGCGTCCTGATCGGCCTGATGGGCCTGGGCACCCTGCTGTCGGGCCCGGCCCAGAACGTCGTCAGCCGGCACATCGAGGCCCGAGCCGACGTGCACGCCCTCGACCTGACCCGCGACCCCGTCACCTTCGCCGCGATGCAGAAGCGGCTGGCCGTGACCAACATCTCGGACGTCTCTCCCAACCTCTTCGACTACGTGATGTACGCCTCGCACCCCACCGCTCCCGAGCGCATCGCCATCGCACGGTCCTGGGCACGGCTGAACGGCGTCGGCGAGCCGTGACCGGGGTGGTGTTCGTCACCAACGACTTCCCGCCCAGGCCCGGTGGCATCCAGTCGTTCGTGCACGGCCTGGCGCTGCGCACCCCCGGCGTGGCCGTCTACGCCCCTGCCTGGCGGGGGGCCGCCGAGTTCGACCGGCGCCAGCCGTACCGGATCGTCCGGCACCCCACCTCGCTCATGCTGCCCACGCCCGAGGTCGCGCGGACCGCGGCCAGGCTGGTCGCCGAGGAGGGCGCGCGGACGGTGGTGTTCGGCGCGGCGGCCCCCCTCGGCCTGCTCGCGCCGAAGCTGCGCGCGGCCGGGGCGCGGCGCGTGGTGATGCTGACCCACGGCCACGAGGCGTCGTGGGCGAGCGCCCCGCTGTTCCGCGCCGCGCTGCGCAGGATCGGCGAGCACGCGGACGTGGTCACCTACCTGGGCGACTACACCCGCACCCGGCTGGCCGCGGCGATCCCGCCCGGGAAGCTGGTACGGCTGGCGCCCGGCGTCGACACGGGTCAGTTCCATCCCGGCGCCGCCAGGGCCGAGCTGGGCCTGGACGGCAGGCCGGTCGTGGCGTGCGTGTCCAGGCTGGTGCCGCGCAAGGGCCAGGACCAGCTCATCAGGGCCTGGCCGCGGGTGCTGCGCGCGGTCCCCGGCGCGGTGCTGCTGATCGTGGGCGGCGGCCCGTACCGCAGGACGCTCGCCCGGCTCGCGCGGGGCCAGGAGTCGATCCGCTTCACCGGTACCGTCCCCGCGGCGAGCCTGCCGGGCTACTACGCCGCCGCCGACGTGTTCGCCATGCCGTGCCGCACCAGGCTGCGCGGCGTGGACGTCGAAGGGCTCGGGATCGTGTTCCTGGAGGCGTCCGCGACGGGCTTGCCGGTGGTGGCGGGGGCCTCGGGCGGCGCGCCCGAGGCCGTGCGGCAGGGCGAGACGGGCCTCGTGGTCGACGGCGCCGACGCGGACGAGATCGCCGCCGCCCTGATCGACCTGCTCCAGGACCCCGGCCGCGCCAGGAAGATGGGCGCGGCGGGCCGCGACTGGATCCACCGCGAGTGGACCTGGGACGAGGTCGCCGCCCGCTTCCGCGCCCTGCTCTGACCCGCGCAGCCCCCGCTCAGCCCCCGTTCAGCCCCCGTTCAGCCCTTCGTCGCGCCGAGCGTCAGCCCGGCGACGAACTGCTTGTGCAGCATCTGGAAGACGATCAGCGTCGGCAGCGCCACCAGCACGGACCCGGCCGCCAGCAGGTTGTAGTCGGTGAAGAACTGGCCACGCAGGTTGTTCAGCGCCGAGGTGACGGGCAGCTTGTCGCCCGACGACATCAGTACCAGCGCCCACAGGAAGTCGTTGTACATCCAGGTGAACTGCAGTGTGGACAGCGCCGCCAGCACCGGACGGCACAGCGGCAGCGTCAGCTGCCAGTACCGCCGCCACACGCCGGCCCCGTCCACCAGCGCCGCCTCGGTGATCTCCTCGGGGATCGTGCGCATGAAGTTGGCCATCACGAACACGCAGAACCCGAACTGGAAGGCCACGTGGATGAGGATCAACCCCAGGTAGGAGTCGTAGAGCGACTGCGAGTCCGACAGCCACGACGGCAGCGGGATCAGCGTGTACAGCGTGTAGAGCGGGGTGATCAGCGCCTGCGGCGGCAGCAGGTTGCCCGCGGTGAACATGATCAGCAGCACCTTGCGGCCGGGGATGCGCAGGCGGGCGATCGCGAACGCCGTGAACGAGGCGAGCATCAGGGTGACCAGCACGCCGGGCACCACGATGATCAGCGTGTTCAGGTAGTAGCGGGGCAGCTCCGCCTGGCTCCACGCCTGCCCGTAGTAGTCGAGCGTCAGGTGCTCGGGCAGCGAGAAGTAGCCGAGCCTGGCGGTCTCGTCGTACGGCCTGAGCGAGGCGTACACGGCCAGCGCGAGCGGTAGCAGCCAGCCCAGCGCCACCAGCGTGAGAAAGGCGTACAGCAGGACGCGCAGCGGGCGTACCGGGCGGCGCGGGGACTCGCGCCGCCGCTGGACGGGG
Source organism: Nonomuraea sp. NPDC005983 (assembly GCF_040614375.1). Classification (NCBI taxonomy): domain Bacteria; kingdom Bacillati; phylum Actinomycetota; class Actinomycetes; order Streptosporangiales; family Streptosporangiaceae; genus Nonomuraea; species Nonomuraea sp. NPDC005983. The sequence continues at coordinate 19,737 of NZ_JBEXUP010000094.1, read as the reverse complement.
TCGGTGGCGACGGGCGCGGTGAGCGTCATCGTTCCTCCCTGAAGAGCTGCGACAGGTACGTGACGATGAACCCGATCGAGATCACCAGCAGGATGACCGCGATCGCCGAGCCGAACCCGATCCTGCTCGCCTCGCCCACAATGTTCTCGGTGACCAGCACGGACAGCAGTTCCAGGCCGTTCCTGCCCTTGTTGATGGCGTAGACGATGTCGAACGCCCGCAGCGCCTCGATCACCGTGATGACCAGCACGATCACGTTGACCGGCCGCAGCGTCGGGAACACCACGCGGAAGAACGACTGGGCCTCGCTGGCCCCGTCGATGGCCGCCGCCTCCTTCAGCGCCGGGTCCACCGCCTTCAGCCCCGCCAGATAGATGATCATCACGTAGCCGACGTGCCGCCACGCGGCCGCGACCATGACCACCCAGATGTTGATCGACGGGTCGCCGAGCCAGTCGACGCTCAGCCCGGTCACCGCGTTCAGCACGCCGTAGTCGGAGGAGTACACGAGCTGCGCGATGAACCCCACCACGGCCAGCGACAGCACGACGGGCATGTACAGCGCGCTCTGGTACACCCGCGACAGCCGCAGCCGCCGGTCGAGCAGCACCGCGCAGAACAGCCCGAACGGGGTCGCGATCAGCCCGAGGAAGCCGAGCCAGAGCAGGTTGTTGCGGACCGCCGACCAGAACGGCGGGTACTCGCCGGCCAGGTCGGCGTAGTTCTGCCCGCCCACCCACCTGATCGGCCCGATGCCGTTCCAGTCGGTGCCGGACAGCGCGACAGAGGCCAGCGTGGGCCCCCAGATGAGGCCCACGTTGACGATGACGGCCACCCCCAGACCGATGACCAGGATGGTCACGTCGCGGCCGGAGTAGCGACGGGTCTTGACTGCCATCAGCGGAAGATGTTCGCCTTCTGCTTCTCGATGCTCGTCAGCAGCGAGTCGATCTCGGCGGGCTTGGCGACGAACGACTGCAGCGACGGGATCATCACCGTGGAGGCGAAGTCGGGCCGGGTGTCGCGGTCGAGGAACTGCGCGATGTGCGTGGCCTTGCTGACCAGCTCGGCGCCGCGTTTCTGCAGCGCGCTGTAGCCGCCGGTGTCGGCCTTGGAGCTGGCGGCCAGCGTGCCGGGGTCCAGCTTGGTGGCGACGTTCTGCGAGGACGCCTGCGCCAGGTGCTTGAGCAGCGCCTTCGCGCCGTCCACGTTCTTGGCCTTGGCCGAGATCATGTAGCCGTCGATGGGCGCGTCGATCGAGTCCGTGCCGAAGGTGGGGTTGATCTCGGGGAAGGTGAAGAAGTCGAGGTCGTCTCGCTCGTTCTCGGGGAACTGCTGGGCGACGAACATGCCGAGCAGGTACATGCCGGTCTTCTTCTGCTGGAGCGACTGCCCGGCCTCCTGCCAGGTACGGCCCAGCGCCGCGGGCTGGTGGTACTCCATCAGCCCGCGCCAGGTGTCGAAGACCTGCTTGACCCTGGGGTCGGTCCACGACTCCTTGCCCGCCATGAGCGAGATGTGGAAGTCGTAGCCGTTGGTCCGCATGTTCAGGATGTCGAACGTGCCCATCGCGGGCCAGCCGTCCTTGTCGGCGAAGGCGATTGGGATCAGCCCGTCGGCCTTCATCTTCTTGGCCAGGGCGGTGAACTCGTCCAGCGTCTTGGGCGGTTGGTAGCCCTTCTCCTGCCAGACGCTCTTGCGGTAGAAGACCGCCCACGGGTAGTAGGTGAACGGGACGAAGTACTGCTTGCCGTCGATGCCGGTGGACGCGGCCTTGAAGGCGGGCGTGTAGTCGCCGCTGATCTCCCGCCACACGTCCGAGACGTCGGTGGCCAGGCCCTGCTCGGCGAAGAACTGCATGCGGTAGCCCGCGAACCAGGTGAACACGTCGTCGGGCGTGCCCTTGAGGTAGCGGTTGATGTTCTCCTGGAACGTGTTGTGGTCCACGGTGTTGATCTTCACCTGGGCCTGGGTGAAGGCCTTGACCACGGTGTCGAGGGACTTCTTCGGGACCTCGTCGGAGGCGTTGGAGCCCAGCGTGACCGTCCCGAGGCCGCTGGACGAGCTGCCGGGTGCGGGCTTGTCCGAGCTGCACGCCGCTAAGACGGCGGGGACTCCGAACGCGGCCGCCGTCCCCAGGAGCAGGTTCCGGCGGGAGATGGGCTGGCGTGGGGTCATGGTGGTTCCTCCTTGACCGGACCCTCAGATTCCCCCGAGTTCGCTCACTTTCCTTCAAATGAAAAGCACGCATTTCGCCCTGTCAACGCACGCTTTCGCAACGGTGCCGCGAGCTCTCCGCGAAGCCTCTCAAGTAAAGAAGGTTTCTTACCAAAACGGGACCATGAACCGCCGTGATCATGCAAGACCCATCAGTGTCACGAATGCGTTTCGACATGTTTCCCCACGCTCGGACTTGAACTCCCGGCAGCACGTGTCATGATTCGAACCGAACGGGCATGTCGGAACCTGTTTGGGTCTGGTGATGCGATGCTCGCCCGGCAGCGGCAGCAGGCGATCCTGGAACTCGTCCGGCTCAACGGCGGCATCCGGGTCGTCGAGCTGGTACGCGCGTTCGGCGTCTCCGACATCACGATCCGCCGTGACCTGGAGACACTCGCCGAGCGCGGCCTGCTGGCCAAGGTGCACGGCGGCGCCACCGTTGTCGACCCCGCCGGCATCGGCTCCACCGACGAGCCCGGCTTCACCGCCAAGTCCGGCCACCAGCAGGAGGAGAAGCGGGCCATCGCGCGCCGCGCCGCGAGCATGGTTCGGCCCGGCACCGCCGTGGCCCTGTCGGCGGGCACCACGACCTGGACCCTCGCGCACCAGCTCGTGACCGTCCCCGGCCTGACCGTGGTGACCAACTCGGTGCGGATCGCCGACGTCTTCCAGCACGCGGGCCGGCCGGACCAGACGGTCGTCCTCACCGGGGGCGTCCGCACCCCGTCGGACGCGCTCGTCGGCCCGGTGGCGGTGGCCGCGATCCGGCTGCTCAACGTGGACGTGCTCTTCCTCGGCGTGCACGGGATGACTGCCAGGGCCGGGTTCACCACCCCCAACATGATGGAGGCGGAGACCGACCGCGCCCTGGTGGAGGCCGCCGGCAGGCTCGTCGTCCCGGCCGACCACACCAAGTGGGGGACGGTCGGGATCAGCACCATCGCCAGATTCGCCGAAGCGGACGTCGTCATCTCCGACTCGGGGCTCCCCGAGTCGGCCCGCCGGGCGCTGGCCGAGCACGTCGGCGAACTGGTCATCGCCTGACGAGCCCGTGCTCGGGCGGACCGGCCAGTGATCCTACCTTTGGGGTGCGCCGAGGTGTCGGTTGGTGGGTGATCGCCGGTGATGCCTTGACAATTGTGACTCAGGCCACATAGAAGTGATCCTACCTATCGCGGGCTGTGGCCGACATTGCTGGTACGCGTCGTGTCGCACCCCCGCAATGATCGGATGAGTCGGGTCCCCAGGAAGGGTGGCACGGTGAACAAGGTGTTCGCGGCGGGTGCGATGACACTCGCCGTCGCTCTGGGGCTGAGCGCCTGCTCCAGCACGTCCGGTGGAGGCCGGTCCGCGGCGCCCTCGTCGGCCTCCGGCAAGCAGAAGGTCTCCTTCCTGGTCTTCCCGTCGCCGAACCTGCCCGAGTCGTACTGGAAGGCCCAGGTCGCCCTGGTGACGAAGGCCGACCCGGACCTGGAGGTCGAGTTGGTCGCGGCGCCTTCGGAGTCGGAGCGCAACGACTACGCCAAGCAGCTCGCGGCCTCCGGCCAGCTTCCCGACGTGCAGATCGGCATGCAGGACCTGATCGCCCTGGAACCCAGCCTGGCGACCTGGACGGACGCGGAACTGAAGGACTTCCTCTGCCCCACCTGCGGCGCCGTCAACGGCAAGATCCTCCAGTTGCCGACCAACACGCAGACGATCCCGAACGTCTACTACAACAAGAAGCTCTTTCAGCAGGCCGGGATCGCCGAGCCGCCGAAGACCTACGCCGAGCTGCTGGCCGACGCCGAGAAGCTCAAGGCCAAGGGCGTCACCCCGTTCGTCAGCGGCGGCGTGTTCGTCACGTCCCAGCCCTGGACCGCCATCCTGGCCACCGACCTGTACGCCAAGACGCCCGACTGGATGACCAGACGCCGCAAGGGCGAGGTGAAGTTCGCGGGCGACCCGGCCATGAAGGCCGCCACCCAGAAGTTCGCCGACCTCGCCGCCAAGGGCTACATCGACAAGCGGCAGATCGGCCAGGACTACCCCAAGACCCAGGAGGCGTTCCTCGGCGGCAAGGGCGCGATGTACCCGATGGGCAGCTGGTTCGCCGCGGCGGCCGACCAGTCGCCCATGAAGGACGACATCGGCGTCTTCCCCTGGCCGAGCGACGACGGCAGCCTGCACATGCCGACCTTCACCGGTGGCGGCCTGTCCGTCAGCGCCACCGCCAAGAACATGGCGGCCGCCAAGAAGTTCGCGCTGGCCTTCCAGCTGACCAAGGAGAACCTGGACGCGTCGGTCAAGGCCGACGCGCTCTTCCCCGCCATCAAGGGCTACAGCCCGCCGTCCGACACGGGCCCGGTCTTCAAGGCCGTCTACGACCTGTGGCAGAAGGCGCTCAGCGAGAAGGCCACCGTCCCGGCCTTCAGCTGGGAGGCGGGCGACGTGGCGATGCTGCCCGGCATGCAGGGCAAGTTCTGGTCCACCGCCCAGGACCTGGTCAGCGGTGAGAAGACGGTCGACCAGGCGCTGTCGTTCCTCGACACCGAGTGGGAGAAGACCGGCTGACAGGGCAGGCGGCCCCGCCCCCGATACAGGAGGACTCTGGCTTTCGATGGCCGTTGACACCACCCGTCCTAGTCCCGGCCGCGCCGGAACGCCGGCGCGCGGGCGCCGGTCGGGCCCCAGGCGCCCCGTGGGGCCGGGACTGTGGCACTTCCTGACCTTCGCCGCGCCCGGCACCCTCATCTACCTCTGCCTGGTGCTGCTGCCCATCGCGCTGAGCTTCGGCTACAGCCTCACCAACCAGGCGCTGCTCAGGCCGCACACGCAGTTCGTCGGGCTGCGCAACTACCAACTGCTGCTCCAGGACGACACGTTCCTGCAGTCGTTGAAGGTCACCACGATCCTCTCGCTGATCGTGGTCGTCGTCCCGAACGTGCTCGGCGTGGCCATCGCCGTCCTGCTCGACCGCCGCGGCTGGCTCTACAACGCGCTGCGCAGCGTCTTCTTCACCCCGATGGTGATCAGTTCGGTGGTCATCAGCGTCATCTGGACGCGCATCCTGGCCGACGACGGCCCCGTCAACCAGGCGCTGCGGGCGCTCGGCGTGAGCGAGCCGCCCGGCTGGCTGTCGGACCCCGACATCGCGCTCTACTCGCTGTCGTCGATCGTCTGCTGGCAGATGCTCGGCTTCTGCGTCGTCGTCTACCTCGCCGGGCTCCAGGGCGTGCCGCAGGAACTGGCCGAGGCCGCGGCGATCGACGGCGCGGGGGCGGTGCGGCGCTTCTGGAACGTCACCTGGCCGCTGCTGGCCCCGGCGCTGACCATCAACACGGTGGTGTTGCTGATCTCCGCCTTCAAGATCTTCGACCACGTCAAGGTCATCACGAACGGCGGGCCCGGCACCGGCACCACGGCGAGCGTGGCGTTCGTCGTGCTCCAGGAGGGCTTCGTGGAGAACCGCACCGGCTACGCCTCGGCCGAGGCGGTCGTCATGCTGATCATCATCGCCGCGCTGTCGGTGGTCTCGCTGCGGATCCTGCAGCGCAGGGAGGTGCAACTGTGACCCGGCCGACCGTGCCCTGGCTGCGCCCGCTGGTCGCGCTGGCCGTCGGCGCGCTGTTCTTCATCCCGCTCTACATCGCGCTGATCAACGTCTTCAAGGAGAGCAGGCAGGTCGCGAGCGGCGCCATGTCCCTGCCGATCCCGCCCACCCTCGACAACCTGTCGCGTGTCCTGACCAGCCCCGACAGCCTGTTCTGGTCCTCCCTGCGCACCAGCGTGCTGGTCACCGGGCTGTCGATCATCATCCTGACGCTGCTGTCGGCCATGCTCGGCCACTACCTCGCCAGGCACTCCACCTGGTGGTCGAAGGCCGTCATGGTGCTGCTGCTGTGCGGGCTGATGATCCCGCCGCAGGTGATCCTGATCCCGATCACGCAGGTGCTGAAGGCCCTCGGGCTGATGTCGACGCTCCAGGGGCTGGTGCTGTTCAACGTCGGCTACTACGTCCCGTTCGGGGTCTTCGTCTTCTCCGGGTTCATGAAGGGTGTGCCCCGCGAGCTGGAGGAGGCCGCGGCCATCGACGGGGCCACCCGCTGGCAGACGTTCTGGCGCATCGTGTTCCCGCTGCTGCGGCCCGCCACGGCCAGCGTGCTGATCTTCCTCGGCGTGTGGATCTGGAACGACTTCCTCAACCCGCTGATCATCTACGGGCCGCGCGAGGGCACCACGATCATGACGGGCATCTACAAGTCGCTCGGGCAGTACGCGGCGGACTTCGGCGGGATGTTCGCGCTGATGTTCCTGGCCACGCTGCCCATCCTGCTCTTCTACCTGCTGTTGCAGAAACAGTTCGTCAAGGGCCTGACGGGCGGCGCGACCAAGGGCTGACGCGGCGGGAGGCCCTGCGTCCGGGCGCGGACGTGCGTCCGGCGTGGTGCGGACGCGCCGCACCACGCCGGAGGCGGGTTGCTAGTTGCAGTCGAACTTGCGCTGGATGGAGATGAGGATGTCCATCATGTCGGACTGAGTCCGCTGCATCGCCTTCATGCCCTCTTGCAGGGACCTCTGGCCCTTCTCCAGGTCGGTGACCTTGTCGTCCAGAGAGGCGACGTCGTTCTTGAGCATGGTGACGTCGTGCTGCAGGGAGGTGACCTTGCCGTCGAGGACCTTCACGCGGTCGCCCACGCCGTTGATCCGCTCGGTGAGCTGCTGGCCGAGTTCCATCTGATCGGCACGGATCTGAATCATCTCCTTCTCGATCGCAGTGGCGAACTTGACGCTTGCGTCGGCGAACTTGATGCCTGCGTCCTTGATGGTTAAGGTTCTCTCCCCTACCGTTGTCGGTAGGGACCGGGGATGTTAAGGATCTCCGGTCCCACTTCTTTGCCGCAGAGTAGCCGAGGGATTCTCACCGCGGTAGGCGTTTCTCGGTGCTGTTCTGGCTTATGGGGACCGGTGAATCCGCTGGTCAGGACATATCCGTACATGTCCGCACGCTGGGCGGCGGCGCTCTACTGAGGGGCGGTCGCGGCCGACAGGCGTTCGTACTGGGCGTCCGTCAGCTCGACCGACAGGGCGGCGCAGTCCGCGGGTCAGGCGGTCGGGTCGTAGAAGGCGTCCACGTCCTTGGCGAAGTCGCGCATGACGAGGTCGCGCTTGATCTTGAGGGTCGGGGTCAGGTGGCCGCTCTCCTCGGTGATGTCCGCGTCCAGGATCGTGAACTTCTTGATCTGCTCCGGCCGCGAGACCATCGCGTTGGCCCGGTCGACCGCGCCCTGCACCTCCGCCAGGATCCGCGGGTCCGTGCGCAGCTCCGCGAGCGTGGCCGAGGCCAGGCCGTTGGCCGGCTTCCAGTGTTCGAGGGCCTCGTGGTCCAGGGTGATCAGGGCGGCCACGAAGGGGCGGTTGTCGCCTACGACCATGGCCTGGGAGATCAGCGGGTGAGCCCGCAGGGAGTCCTCCATCGGGCCCGGGGCGACGTTCTTGCCCGCCGCCGTCACGAGGATCTCCTTCTTGCGGCCGGTGATGCGCAGGTAGCCGTCGGAGTCCAGCTCGCCGACGTCGCCCGTGTGGAACCACCCTTCGCCGTCGATCACGTCGGACGTGGCCTGGTCGTTGTTCCAGTAGCCGTCGAAGATGTGGCGGCCCTTGACCAGGATCTCGCCGTCGTCGCTGATGCGCACGGTCACGCCCGGCAGCGGCTTCCCGACCGTGCCGATCTTGTTGGCGCCGGGCATGTTGACCGTGGAGGGGGCCGAGGTCTCGGTCAGGCCGTAGCCCTCGAACACCTCGATGCCGACGCCCCTGAAGAAGTGGCCGAGTCGTTCGCCCAGCGCGGAGCCGCCGCAGATCGCGGCCGACAGCCTGCCGCCGGTGGCCGCGCGGAGCTTGCCGTACACCAGTCTGTCGAACAGCGCCCGCTGCAGCCGCAGGCCCAGGGGCGCGCCGCCGGAGCTCTCCGCCCTGCTCCACGCGACCGCCACGTCGACCGAGCGGGCGAAGATCTTGCCCTTGCCGCCCGCGATGGCCTTCTGCTCGGCGCCGTTGTAGACCTTCTCGAAGACGCGCGGGACGCCCAGCAGGAACGTCGGCCTGAAGTCCTGCAGGTCGGGAGCGACGTTCTTCATGTTTGGGGTGTGCGCGAGGATCGCTCCCGCCTCCACCAGCGCCACCTGGATCAGGCGGGCGAGGATGTGCGCGAGCGGCAGGAACAGCAGCGCCGCCGGCTCATCGGTGGCGAAGATCGACTCCATCGGCCCCGACACCGCGTTCCTGGCGGTGAACAGCAGGTTGTCATGGGTGATGCGGCAGCCCTTCGGCCTGCCGGTGGTGCCCGAGGTGTAGACGACCGTGGCCAGGTCGGCGGAGGTGACCCCGGTGCGGCGCTCCAGCACCACGGAGTCGTCGAGCCCGGAACCGTCGAGCGGGCCGTCGAGGGACAGGGCCGCCTCGACCCGCCAGAGCGACCTCAGCTCGGGCGCGGCCGCGCGGACCGTCTCCTCGTGCGTGTCGAGCTCGACGAAGGCCGCCTTCGCGCCGCTGTCGGACAGGATCCACCTGACCTGCTCGACTGAGGACGTCTCGTAGATCGGCACCGAGACCGCGCCGACGGACCAGATCGCGTAGTCGATCAGGGTCCACTCGTAGCGGGTGCGCGACATCAGCGCGACCCGGTCGCCGTGCTCGACGCCGGCCGCGATCAGCCCCTTGGCGAGCGCGACCACCTGGTCGCGGAACTCGCTCGCGGTGACGGCCGCCCAGCCCCCGCCCACCTTGCGCCGCAGGGCGACGGCGCCGGGCTCCTGCTCGCCCCGCCTGAAGACCGTGTCGGGCAGGCTCGCGGACGCAGGCACATCTACCAGCACGGGGACGCTGTACTCGCGCACGGATCAACTCCTCTTCTGGGACGGCCTGGACGCTACCGCGTTAAGTTACGCACCGGTAGGTTCGTCATTGATGCGTTATGAAGGGCTTTCGTCACGCTAGCAGCCACAGTCATAGGATTTCCCCCATGAAGGTCCATGTAGTCAGCGACGTCCACGGCAGGGCCGACGCGCTGGCCAGGGCCGGAGACGGCGCCGACGCGCTGATCTGCCTCGGCGACCTGATCCTCTTCATCGACTACGACGACCACGCGCGGGGCATCTTCCCCGACCTGTTCGGCGCGGAGAAGGCCGCCGAGTTCATCGCCCTGCGCACCGCCAAACGCTTCGACGAGGCCAGGGCCATGTCGGCCGCGCTGTGGGCCAGCCTCGACGGCGATCCGCGCGAGCACATCGAGCGGAACGTCCGCAAGCAGTACGCCGACCTGTTCGCGGCCATGCCCGCCCCCGCCTACCTCACCTACGGCAACGTGGACCTCCCGCGCCTGTGGCCCGACTACCTGCGCGAAGGCCACCGGGTGCTCGACGCGGAGACGGCGGAGATCGGCGGGCTGCGGTTCGGGTTCGTCGGCGGCGGCCTCAGGACCGACTACCGCACGCCGAACGAGATCAGCGACGAGGAGTACGCCGCCAAGGTGGAGGCGGTCGGCGAGGTGGACGTGCTCTGCTGCCACATCCCGCCCGCGGTGCCCGAGCTGCTCTACGACGTCGTCGCCAGGCGCTTCGAGCGTGGCAGCGAGGCCACCCTGGAGGCGATCAGGCGCACGCAGCCGCGTTACGCGCTGTTCGGCCACGTCCACCAGCCGCTCCACCAGCGCACCCGCATCGGACGGACCGAGTGCGTGAACGTCGGCCACTTCCGCGGAAAGGGCGTTCCGTTCGTCCTCGAATGGTGACCTGACCGAACGGCGGGCCGCGTTCGGCGGTCCTCCGCACGACTGCGGTCGCCCGCGTTCGGCGGTCCTCCGCACGACTGCGGTCGCCCGCGTTCGGCGGTCCTCCGCAAGGAGCGGTTTCTGCACTACGGTGGTCGCATGGCTGATCGCACCACTTCGAGCATCACCATCGACGCCGATCGCGCCGCCGTGATGGCGGTGATCGCCGACTTCGACTCCTACCCCGAATGGGCCGGTCAGGTGAAGAGCGCCGAGGTCGTCATCACCGACCCCGACGGCAGGCCGGAGGCGGTGCGGTTCGTCCTCGACGCCGGTGTGATCAGCGACACCTACACGCTCGGCTACACCTGGCAGGACGACCAGCGCGTCACCTGGCAGGTGAGCGAGCCGGGCCGGATGGTCTCCGAGCTCACGGGCAGTTACCGGCTCTCCGACACGGGAAGGGGCACCGAGGTGACGTACGAGTTGTCCGTCGACCTCAAGGTGCCGATGATCGGCATGATCAAGCGCAAGGCGGAGAAAGTGATCGTGGACACCGCGCTCAAGGGCCTCAAGAAGCGCGTCGAAGGGCGCTGAGTTGAACCCGCGGGTTCTGCTCTTCACGGGCAAGGGCGGCGTCGGCAAGACCACGGCGGCCGCGGCCACCGCCACGCTCGCGGCCAGGCGCGGCCTGAAGACCCTCGTCGTGTCCACCGACACCGCGCACTCGCTGGCCGACGCGCTCGGCGTCGAGCCCGGAGAGGTCGCGCCGGGTCTCCACCTGCACCAGGTCGACACCCAGAAGACGCTGGAGCGCCACTGGGGCGAGCTGCAGGAGTACGCCAAGGGGCTGCTCGCCGAGCTGGGCCTGGACGAGGTCACGTCCGAGGAGATCACCATCCTGCCCGGGGCCGAGGAGGTGATCGCGCTCCTGGAGCTGCGCGAGCACGCCCAGGCGGGAAGCTGGGACGTCATCGTCGTCGACTGCGCGCCGACCGCCGAGACGCTGCGGCTGCTCGCGCTGCCCGAGGCGCTCGACTGGCACATGACCAGGCTGATGCCCGTCGGCCGCAAGATCATGAAGCTGGTGTCGCCGTTCGTCAGGAGCGTCGCCAGGGTCACCGCGCCCGGCGAGGAGGTCATGAGCGCCGGCGAGCGCTTCCACCGCGGTCTGCTGGAGGTGCGCGAGCTGCTCACCGGCGAGCAGGCCTCGGTGCGGCTGGTGCTCACGCCGGAGTCCGTCGTGCTCGCCGAGGCCAGGCGCACGCTGACGTCGCTGAACCTGTACGGCTACCGCGTCGACGCCGTCATCGCCAACCGGGTCTTCCCCGGCGAGGGCGCCGACGAGTGGCGCGCCCAGTGGGTGGCGGCCCAGTCGAGGCTGCTGGCCGAGGCCGAGGAGTCGTTCGCGCCGCTGCCCGTCCACATCGTGCCGTACCTGCCCGCCGAGCCGGTGGGCAAAGACGCGCTGGCCGCCGTCGGCGAGGCGCTGTACGGCGACGCCGACCCGTTCGCCGCGCCCACGGTCGAGCCGCCGCTGCGGCTGTCGGCCGACGAGCTGACCCTCGACCTGCCCGGAGCCGACCGGAGCGACGTCGACCTGGCCCGCAAGGGCGACGAGCTGATCGTCACGGCCGGGCCGTACCGGCGGATCATCGCGCTGCCGGCGGCTCTCGCGCGCAGGAAGACCAACGGCGCGGTGCTCCGCGACGGCGTCCTCCGGGTACGGTTCAGCTCAGGAGGGCCAGATGACTGAGACGAATGACAAGGACCCGATCGGCACCGTCGCCGACGAGGCGCGCAAGCTGTTCGACGCGATCCAGGATCGCGCCACCCGCCAGGTCGGCAAGACCGTGATCAGCTCGTTCACGGGCGGCGGTGGCGGGCGCAAGGAGCGCGACGTCTGGGACGAGGCGGTGTCCGAGCCCGAGCACGACGAGTACATCTGCCGCGCCTGCCCGGTCTGCCGGGCCGTCGCGGCGCAGCGCGAGTCCGGCTCCGACGTGGCCGGGCACCTGGTGGCGGCGGGCGGCGAGCTGTTCGCCGCGGTCCGCGGCGCCTTCGACGCGCTGAGCAGACCACCCGCCCCCCGCAGGCAGCAGGACGATCGCGGCCGCGAGAATGTGGAACACATAGACCTCGGATAGGGGGATTCTGGGAGATGCTCACGATCGGTGTGGACATCGGCGGTACCAAGGTCGCCGCAGGTGTGGTCGACGACGAGGGCAAGATCGTCGAGCACACGCTCAAGCCCACGCCCGCCGATCGGCCCGACCTGGTCGCCGAGACGGTGGCGGAGGTCGTGCGCGAGCTCGCCAAGGGCAGGGAGGTCGAGGCCGTCGGCGTGGGCGCCGCCGGCTTCGTCGACGAGACCCGGTCGATCGTGCGCTTCGCTCCCAACCTCGCCTGGCGCGAGGAACCGCTGCAGAAGAAGATCGGCGAACTCGTCGGCCTGCCCGTGATCGTGGAGAACGACGCCAACGCGATGGCCTGGGGCGAGACCAGGTTCGGTGCCGGACGCGGGCAGACCCATGTCGTCTGCATCACGATAGGCACCGGCATCGGCGGCGGCCTGGTCTTCGACGGCTCCCTGTACAGGGGGCGGTGGGGGATGGGCGCCGAGCTCGGCCACATGCAGGTCGTGCCCGAGGGGCGGCTGTGCGGGTGCCGCCAGCGCGGCTGCTGGGAGCAGTACGCCAGCGGAAACGCCCTGGTGGCCGACGCCACAGAGATCGTCACCGCGCAGCCGGAACGGGCCGAGATCCTGCTCGGGCTGGCAGACGGCAAGATCGAGGGCGAGGAGGTGACCGAGGCCGCACGGCTGGGCGACGACGCCTCGCTCGCCGCGTTCTCCAACCTCGCCGACTGGCTCGGCCAGGGGATGGCCGACCTGGCCGCCATCCTCGACCCCAGCTGTTTCATCGTGGGCGGCGGCGTCTCGCGCGCGTCCGACCTCTTTCTCGACCAGGCCCGCGAGACGTTCGAGAGGTGCCTGACCGGGCGCGGGCACCGGCCCGTCGCCGAGGTGCGGCTGGCCGAGCTGGGTGCCTCCGCGGGCGTCGTGGGCGCCGGCGACCTGGCGAGGCGGCGCTGACCGAACAGGTCGGCCCCCGGCCCGGTGAGGCGGCGGCGACCGTCCGGATCGGCACCTACAACCTGCACGGCCTGCGTGACGACGTGCCCGCGCTGGTGCGCGTCGTCACCGCGATGCGTCCCGACGTGCTGTGCGTGCAGGAGGCGCCCCGGTTCGTCAACTGGCGTGCCAGGCGGCGCGCGCTGGCCGAGGCGTGCGGGCTGCGGGTGGCGGCCGGGGGCAGGCTCGGCGGGGTGGCCGTCCTGACCGGGCCGCGCGCCGAGGTGCTGCGTGCCGAGAGCCGGGTGCTGCGGGTCTTCGCCGGGCTGGAGGTGCGCGCGCTGGCGCTGGCCGTCGTCGAGGTCGACAGGGCGCGGCTGGCCGTCGGCTCGATCCACCTCGATCTGCACGCCGCCGCCAGGCTGCGCCACGTGACCGAGGTCCTGGCCTTCGCCGAGCGGACGGCCACGCGGGCGGGCGCGGCCCTGGTGATCGGCGGCGACGTCAACGAGCAGGCGGACCGGCCCGCCTGGCGTTACCTCACCGGCCGGCTGGCTGACTGCTACCAGGCCGCGCCGAAGGGCGACGGGCTCACCTTCTCCTCCACAAAGCCCCGCAGACGCATCGACGGCCTGTTCGCCGGCCCCGGCCCGCGCCTGCTGTCCTGCGGCGGCGTGGACGCCGCACAGGACGATCTGACCCGGGCGAGCGACCATCTCCCGGTCATCGCAGAGTTCCGAGTTGGCACCTAAAGGGAAGATCGGGGGCGCCGAGCCCGTAGCATTTGCTCATGACCCGTCGCTCTCAGCGGCGTGCGCTCTCCTTGATTCTGGCGACGTCCGTGGCCTTGCCGCAGGTCACGCCCGCCGCGCATGCCGATCCTCGCCCCGCCTCGATCGAGGCGTGGCAGCAGTCGACGAGCGTGCGCCTCGACGCCGATGGCTCACTCTCGGACGTTCTCGCGCTCTCCTCCGGCGACATCTGGGCCGTGGGCCAGCAGGAGATCTGGGACGTCTGGAAGAACCGCGGCACGATCCGCCACTGGAACGGAACGAGCTGGTCCGAGATCGCGATCCGCGACGCCACGGGCGCGGGCAGCCTGCGCGGCGTGGCCGCCGCCGGGCCGTCGGACGTGTGGGCGGTCGGCGACGGCCACGACGGCCTGCCGTACCTGGCGCACGGCGACACGGGCGGCTTCGACCGGGTCCGGGCGCAGGGGCTGCGGGCGGGCGACTGGCTCGGCGGCATCGACGCCAGGCCCGGCAGGGTCGTGGCCGTGGGCAGCCGCGAGCGCAAGGGGCTCATCGTGACCGGGCAGGGCGGCCAGTGGACCGTCCAGCGGCTCGACGAGAAGGGCGCGCTCTACGCGGTGTCCAGCGGCTTCGCCGTCGGCGACACCGGCACCGCTCCGCTCGTCATGCACTACTCGGGCACCTCGTGGAAGGCCATGGAGCTGCCCGACATCCCGGGCGGCTACCTGCGCGACGTGCAGGTCGACAGCGCCAAGCGGGCGATGGCGGTCGGCGGCGTCTACCACGGCCCGGGGCAGGTGGAGCCGCTCGTCCTGACGTGGAACGGCAAGAGCTGGAAGCGCCAGAAGCTGCCCGCCACAGACGCGCGCCTGTACGGCGTGACCGGCGACGGCAAGGGCCGCTACTGGATCTCCGGCTACGACCCGGCCCGCGCGGCCGAGCCGTACATGCTGCGGTGCGAGAAGGACGACTGCGAGATCATCAGGGGCGGCGCGGCGCGAGGCAGGAACAGCGTGCGGCTGCAGGCCGTCGCCTACCTCGCGGGCAAGGGCGCGGTGTGGGCGGTCGGGCACGCGATCGACGCGGCCGACCGCTACACGGACGTGGTCGAGTCCTTCGGGCCGAAGGCCGGGCAGCCGCGCGACTCCTAGAGCACTCTCAGAGCACAGTCAGAGCGCAGTCAGAGAGCGCGGTCAGAGAGCAGGGTCAGAGCACGGCCCCGTCGTCCCAGCCCGAGTCGTTGGGCGGGCCGTCGCCCATGCGCACGACCAACGCCACGAACCCGCCGATGAACGCCGCCACGGCGGCGAACAGCGCCCACCCCTCCATCTGCCAGCTGGCCATCGCCGCGACCAGCAGGTAGGCGGGGCCGCCGAACAGCGCCACCCAGGCGAGCTTGGTCGGCAGGTCGAGCTTGGGGAGCGGGGGTGGCGGGGGCGGTTCGAAGTGCCCTTCGTCGTCATCCGGCTCCCTGTCGTTGAGGGGGTCGTCGAAGGGGTCGGCCAACGGGTCGGCCAAGGGGGCGGGCAGGCGCTCGGAATCTTCCTCGGGAGGGCGAACCACCCGGCGGGTGGGCTCGGGCGAGACGTTCTCGCTGTCGGGCCATGGCTGATCAGCCGAGTCGCGCTCGGCCGTGTCGTTGAAGGACGCGACGATCTGCCGCCAGACCTCGTCCTCGTCACTCTGGGGCGTCACCTAGATGGGCCTCTCCGCAGCGATCGCGACTTCCCCCTGGGTGCGATCAGTCCCTCTGCAAGGGTACCGAGGCATGAGTCCGGATGAAGTCGAGGCTCCCTGCAAAGATCCTGTCGGCATCGTTGTCCAGCGTCGCAACATGGTAGCTATCAGCGAGTTCCTCGATCGTGGCATGGGGGACCTTCTGACGGATGATCTGCACGCTTGCCGGTTTCACCACGTGGTCGTCCGTGCTGTGGAAGACCAGCAGCGGCTGGACGAGCCTGCCCAGGTCGGCCTGCACGAGCGACCACAGCCCCGGCAGTGAGGCGGCCGCCTTCACCGGGGTGCGGTCGTAGGCGAGCTCGGTCACGCCCGGCTTCTTCACGTCGTTCGCCACGCCGGGCACCGACGGCAGGAACCACTTGAGCACCGGGGCCAGCCGCATCAGCGGCACGTCGTTCGCGATCGACGGGTTGACCAGCACCGCGCCCCTGATCGCCGGGCCGTGCACCTCGGCCAGCCGCAGCGCCAGGCAGCCGCCCAGCGACAGCCCCGCCACGAACACGTCCGTGCAGCGGCCCTGGAGGTCCTCGAACGCCTTCTCCACCTCGGCGTACCAGTCCTCCCAGCGGGTGCGGTTCATCTCCTGCCAGGTGGTGCCGTGGCCGGGCTGACGGGGCAGCGAGACGGTCACGTCGTGCGCGGCCAGATACTCGCCCCAGGGCCGCAGCGACTGCGGTGTGCCCGTGAAACCATGGCACAGCAGCACGCCGACCTGGCCTGCGTCGTGGTGATAGGGCTCTGCGCCTGGCATGAGCGGCATAACAGCTCCTCCGTGGAATTTCATCCCGGAACTGCCCGATCGTCGCACGGTTCAGGGTGATTGTGCGAGCGCTGATGTATGAGCATGGGAATCGGGATGCGAAGATGACTCTGCTTGCGGACACAGTTCTCGGGAAGAGGTGGCTGGGTGTTCTACTGGGTGGTCAAGGCCATCTTGGGGCCTTTCCTCCACATCGTCTTCCGGCCATGGGCGGAAGGCACCGAGAACGTGCCCAGGCAGGGGCCGGTCATCCTGGCCGGTAACCACCTGTCGTTCGCCGACCACTTCTTCGGCCCGCTCCACCTGCGCCGCAAGGTCATCTCGCTCGGCAAGTCCGACTACTTCACCGGGCGCGGGATCAAGGGCTTCTTCACCCGCCTGTTCTTCAGCGGCGTCGGCACCGTGCCCATCGACCGCTCGGGCGGCAAGGCCAGCGAGGCGGCCCTGCGCACGGGCCTGCGTGTGCTGCGTGAGGGCAACATCCTGGGTATCTACCCCGAGGGCACCCGCTCACCCGACGGGCGGCTCTACAAGGGCAAGACCGGCGTCGCCAGGCTGGCCCTGGAGTCGCGGGCGCCGGTGATCCCGTGGGCCATGGTCGACACCTTCGAGATGATGCCGCCCGGCCATCCCCTTCCCAAGCTCGGCATCCGGCCCGGCGTCCGGTTCGGCAAGCCGCTCGACTTCTCCCGCTACTACGGCATGGAGGACGACCGGCTGGTGCTGCGGGCCGTCACCGACGAGATCATGTACGCGCTGATGGAGCTGTCGGGCCAGGAGTACGTCGACAAGTACGCCGCCAGCGCCAAGGTCGAGATGGAGCGCGCCGCCCGCGCCGCCGCGAAGGCCTGATCACCGCCGCAGGGCCTGCTCCGTCCGGCGCATGGCGGTGGTCATCGTCTCCAGCTCGTCGCGGGTGAGCCGGTCGACCAGGTAGGCGCGCACGACCTCGAGGTGGCCGGGAGCCACCCGTTCCAGGCAGCGCATCCCGTCGTCGGTGAGGACGGCCAGCACGCCGCGCTCGTCCGATGGGCAGGTGGCGCGTTCCACCAGGCCCGCCTTCTCCAGCTGGGTGATCTGGTACGTCAGCGCGCTCTTGGACACCACCACGCCCTTGGCCAGCTCCGTCATGCGCATCTGGCGGCCGGGGGCGTCGGCGAGCCGCACCAGGATCTCGTACTGCGGATGGGTCAGCCCCGCCGCGGCCTTGAGCTGCTCCTCGATGCGCCGTTCGAGGAGGTGGGAGGTGGACAGGAAGGCGCGCCAGGCCGCCATCTCCGTCGCGTCGAGCCACCGGGTCTGCGTCACCGGCCCAGTGTACTGGTTGTTCAGATTTGAACATCAGGGCTAGAGTGACGGTTCAAATCTGAACAACTTGAAGGAGTTCACATGCTCGACCAGGCCCGATCCGTCGCACTCCTCGTCGCCCGGGTGGCCGTCGGCGTTGTCTTCCTCGTGCACGGCTACCAGAAGTTCGCGACGATGGGGATCGCGGGCACCACCAAGATGTTCGAGTCGATCGGCGTTCCGATGGCGGGCGTCGCGGCCCCCGCAGTCGCGGTCCTGGAGGTGGCCGGCGGGCTGGCGCTGATCCTCGGCGCCGCCCTGCCGATCGCCGGCGTCCTGCTGGCGGTGGACATGCTGGGCGCCATCCTGTTCGCGCACGGCGCGAACGGGTTCGGCGCCGACAAGGGCGGCTACGAGTTCGTCCTGACGCTCGCGGCGGCGTCGCTGGCCATCGGCTTCACCGGGGGCGGCGCGCTGGCGCTCGACAGCCTGTGGAGCCGCCGCCGCCCGGTCGTGTCCGTCGCCTGACGGCTCAGGACAGGTGCGCGTGCACCTGCCTGATGTGCTCGGGAGTGGTACGGCAGCAGCCGCCGATCATGGACGCGCCCGCCTCCTGCCACTCCTTGGCCGCCTGGCCGTACTCCACCGGGTCGGCCAGGCCGAGCCAGCGGCGGTTCTCCGCGTCCCAGCTCTCGCCCGAGTTCGGGTAGACGACGACCGGCAGGCCGCCCGCCAGCCGCGCGATCAGGCCGGGGATGTGCCGCGGCGCGGTGCAGTTGACGCCGACCGCCACCACCTGCGGGTTGCCCGTGAAAAGGGCCGCCGCCTGGGCGATCGGGGTGCCGTCGTTCAGCCGCTCGGCGTCGCGGCAGGAGAAGCTCACCCACGCCTTGACCGACGGGGTCTCGGCGATCAGGCGGGCCAGCGCCCGTGCCTCCGGATACGACGGGATGGTCTCGCAGGCCAGCAGGTCGGCCCCGGCCGAGCCGAGGATCTCCCAGCGGGGGCGGTGCCAGTCGAGCAGGGCGTCCTCGTCGAGGTCGTAGTCGCCGGTGTACTCGGCGCCGTTCGCCAGGAACGCGCCGTACGGGCCGACGGAGGCGGCCACCAGGCCGCCGCCCGCCTCGTCGCGGGCCTGCGCCGCCAGCTCGACCGAGAGCCTGATCAGCCGCTCGGCGCCGGCCACGTCGAGCCCTCTGGTCGCGAACCCCTGGATCGTGGCCTGGTAGCTGGCGGTGGTGGCCACGGTCGCCCCGGCGGCGAAGTAGTCGGCGTGGACGCGCCGGATCAGGGCCGGGTCTTCCAGCAGCAGCCGGGCGGACCACAACTCGTCGCTCAGGTCGGCGCCGAGCGTCTCGAGATGGGTGGACAGGCCGCCGTCCAGGACGATTGTGCTCACCCATCCAGCTTATGGGCCCGCCGTGCCGCCCCGGACCCGCCGCCCGCGTGTGTCCGGGGTGAATTACCGGATTACCTTTCCCGTATGGCACGGAACGGCATTATCGGCGCGGGTCGAATATCGGTCGCGTAAAGCGCCGAGCGACTCTGATCGCTCTCCCTTTGCGCTGCGTGCACGGGCGGTCGCGGGACGATGGCGCGTGTCCGCGCGGTGCGAACACGCCGTTCCGATACGCGGTGTTCACCATGGGTGCCTGAGAGTGAAAGAGGCGGCCAATACGTGAGCGGCCGTGACGGAAACGCGCCGTGAAATCCGGACAGATGGCTATTCGTATTTCTGGCCGACGCCGTTCACCGGGCTCCCGCCGCCGAGATCCGGCGGCAGGAGCCCGGAAGGTGGCGCAGGGTCAGGTGCGCTTCCAGAACGGGCGGCGGGCCTCCGCGGGTGCGCTCGCGGTTCCCGTCAGTGCGGTGAGGACCTCGATGGCGCGCAGCCGCAGCGCCTCCGCGTCCGCGCCCGGCTGCTCGACCGCCTCCAGCTCGCGGGCCAGGGCGGAGAGCTCCGCGTGGCCGCCCAGGAAGGCCGACAGGGCCGACAGGCGGGAGCCGAGGTCGGCCAGGTAGAGCGGGTCGGGAGCGCGCAGCGCACGCAGACGGTCGAGCACGGACATCGCCTGGCACGACGGCGAGCACCTGCTCGTCCTGTCGAACAACAAGGCGAGCCAGTCGGTGAAGGAGGTCAACGTCGGCGACGGCA
>NZ_JBEXUP010000093.1:0-35000 GCF_040614375.1 Nonomuraea sp. NPDC005983 | reverse complement strand
GACCGCGCCGGCGGCCGAGGCGGCGCTGGAGTCGGCACGCGGAGCCCTGGCCGGAGCGGAGGGCCGCTTCGAGGAGGCCGCCCGCCGCCACGGCCGGGCCCGCGCCGCCTACGAGACGATGGCGAGGCCGTACGGGGCGGCGCGGGCGGCGGAGGCCGAGGCGGGCGCGCGACTCGAACTCGGCGACAGGGCGGCCGCGGCGGAGATCATCGCCCACGCGGGCGAGCGGTACACCGCGCTCGGCGCCACCCACGACGCGGCACGCTGCCGCCATCTGCTGCGGGAGATCGGCGCCGACAGCCGGCCGCGCGGGGGCAGGAAGTCCCGCGGGGTGCTGTCACCGAGGGAGAGCGAGGTGGCCAGGCTGGTCGCCCTCGGCCATACCAACAGGGAGATCGCCGAGGTGCTGTTCCTGTCGCGCCGCACGGTCGACACGCACGTGGCGCGGGTGCTGCAGAAACTCGGCGTCCGCACCCGCAACGAGGTGCCTCCCCCTCCATGGAGCGAAGCCCCGGCCGGATGACCGGCCGGGGCTCTGGTGCCGCGGGTCTAGACGGTGATGCTCCAGGAGTCCAGGTAACCGGTGTCACCCAGGTAGACGTCGCTGACTTCGAGCACCCAGGTGCCCGCCGCCTGCTGGCTCACCGGGACCGAGTACGTCCGGGTGCCGTACGAGGTGCAACTGGTGCCGCCGTAGCTGTCGACCGAGTACCACTTTCCGTTCGGCCCGCGGAGCCAGATGTCGAGATCCTCCGCGCAGGTGTGGTTGATCGTGACCGACAGCTTGACCGGCGAGGCCGCCTTGCCCGTCGCTGTGGAGGTGACCGGGCTCTGCACGGTGCTGAAGTCGCTGATGGTGTAGTTGGTGTCGTTGGTGAACGTCCTGCCGCCCGAGGTGCCCTGCACCGTGAGCGCGTAGGTCGTGGTGTGCGTCGCCGTCTCGCCGGTGCCGGTCACGGTCACGTTGTACGAGCCGGCGGGCGTGGTCGGCGCGGTCGAGATCGTCAGGGTGGACGAGCCGCCCGAGGTCACCGAGGCCGGGCTGAAAGCGGCCGAGGCGCCCGTGGGGAGACCGCTCGCGGCCAGGTTCACGACCTGCGCGTTGCCGGACGTCGTGGTGCTGCCGATCGTGGTGGTGGCCGCGGAGCCGGCCTGCACCGTGCCGGCCGCCGGGTTGGCCGAGATCGAGAAGTCACGCGTCGAGGTGCTGCCGACCTGCAGAGTGAAGATCGCAGTGTGCGTGACCGACCCCGTGCCGGTAACGGTGATCTGGTAGCTGCCCTGCGCCGCCGAGGAGCCGACGGACAGGGTCAGGGTGGAGGAGTTGCCGGAGGTGACCGACGACGGGTTGAAGCTCGCCGTGACGCCGCTGGGCAGCCCGGACGCGGTCAGGTTGACCGTCTGGGCGCTGCCGGACGTGGTCTGGGTGTTGACCGTGGCGGTCACCTGCTGCCCAGGCTGGCCGCTGCCGGTCGACGGGTTGAGCGAGAGCGCGAAGTCGCTGGTGGACGTGCCACAGGCGGGCTCGCCCGACTGCGCCGCCACACTCACCGCGCTCCACGCCGCCTTGGTGGTGTTGCACTCGGCGCTGTTGGCGCCGAACAGCTCGATCGCGGCCGCGACAGAGGCCGCGCGGGCGTTGGTGTAGCGCCAGGCCGAGGTCTTGCGGTTCAGGGCGCCCAGGTAGATCTGGCCGGCCTTCTGCACGCCGACGCCGGTCACCGACGACGGACCGCCGGAGCAGATCGGGCTGGACGGCTTGCCGCCGCCGGGGTTGCTGCCCTCAGCCAGCAGGTAGAACCAGTGGTTCAGCGGACCGGCCGCCGCGTGCACCTCGGTGTTGGGGATCGAGGAGGACCAGCAGTTCGGGTCGCCGAGCGCGCTCGGGTCGTACATGTTGCGGATCGGCCCTTGGCCGACGAGGTCCACCTCCTCGCCGACGAGGTAGTCCGGCGGGTCGTTGGGGTTGTTGGCGTAGTGCTCGGTGAGAGCGCCGAAGATGTCACCGGTGCCCTCGTTGATGCCGCCGTTCTCGTTGCCGGAACCGGCCCCGCCGGGCGTGGTCTGGAAGATGGCGTGCCCGAACTCGTGCGCCACCACGTCGATGTTGGTGGCCTGCCGGTCGTTGGCCTGGTTGTGGCCGAAGTTGGTGTAGCTGCCGTTCCAGTAGGCGTTGACGTCGTTGAGCCCGACGCGCGCGCCGAACCCGCCGCCGCTGCCGTTGATGCCGTTGCGGCCGAGCCAGTCACGCAGCATGTCCCACTCGCGCTGGACGGAGTAGAGCGCGTCGACGCAGGCCGTCTCCAGGTTGGTGCCCTGGCCGTTGCCCCACGCGTCGTCGGGGCCGGTGTAGGCGGTGCCGCCCTGACCGCCGCACTGGAGGCCGGGCCTGGTCGAGTCGGTCATCGAGTACGAGCTGCCGGAGCCGCTCGTGTTGATGGTGACCTGCCCGTAGTAGTAGCCGTTGCCGCTGCCCTCGCGCACGTCGTCGTAGGAGTCGGCGATCTTACCGGTGCGGGCGTCCACGAACACGTGCTGGATGCTCGGCCTGCCCTTGACCAGGCCGCTGACGACGGCCTCCCAGGTCAACCTGGGCTTTGCGCCCCAGGCGAGCACCACCAGGCGCGGGGCGGCGGAGTCGTCGACGCGCGAGAGCCGGGTCTTCGCCACCTCGGTGGCCTGCTCCGCGCTGATCTTGGCCTGGGTCTGCACGTCCTGGCTGTTCGGTCCGGCCGCTGCGACGGTGTCGCGGACGCGGCCCGCCGAGTCGGTGACGACGACCGCGTCCCCGCCGACCACCGGCAGCCCCTTGTAGGTGCGCTCGTAGCCGACGAAGTACATGTCGCTGGTGCCATGGGTGACCGACACCCGGCGGTACGCCTCGTCAGGTCCCTTGGCCAGGTTGTCGAGCCCGCTGGAGACGGCCTTGTCGGCGACCGCCGCCGCGAGCGAGGCCGGGTCGGGCGCCGCTTGCGCCCGCGCGCCGGACTCGTCCTTGGTGGCTCCGGGTGGGGCGGCGTGCGCGGGGAGAGCGGAGAGGGCCATGGCCGCGGCCGTGGCGAGTCCCACGGTCGCGGCGGCTAAGGCGGTGCGTTTCACGGGTCGTGCTCCTTTCGGCGTTTCCCGGGCACCGCGGCGTGCGCGCACGCCGGCCACCGCGCCGCAGGGATCGCCTGGGCCACGGGGTCGACCGGGAACGGGGGGCGGGTGAGCATGCCGTTTCACCTTGCTGCCGCCAGACGCTAGGCGCTGCGCTCAAGCCTGCACATCCGTATGTGCATCGGTAGGCATACCGATGTTTCGGTTCGCGCTGGTCACAGCTCCTCACCGACGGCCCGCCCGCTGGCGAGGGGGCGGTCGGAGCGGGAGGCGTCCCATGGAGGCGCCCGGCACGCGTGCACGAGCTGACGCTCGGTGGGCTCCCCCAGGTAAGGGCATAACCTGGGTTTTGTCGGCTCCTATACCCGTACGCGGCGATCCGCGAGGCCTTCCATGACGGCGATGACATCCCAGACAGGCAGGCGACCCCAGCTGAGCCGGTTGCCCGCCGAACTGACCAGTTTTGTCGGGCGTCGGCACGAGGTGACCGAGGCCAAGCGGCTGCTGTCCCAGTCGCGCATCGTCACGTTCACCGGCCCCGGCGGGGTCGGCAAGACGCGGCTCGCGCTGCGGGTGGCGGCCGAGGTGTCGCGGGCCTTCCCTGACAGCGTCCGGCTGGTCGAGCTGGCCACGCTGAACGACCCCGGCATGCTGGGTCAGACCGTGGCGGAGGCGCTGGAGGTGCGCGACTGGTCGTCGAGACCGCTCGTGGACGTGCTCGCCGAGCATCTCAGGGACAAGCGGATGCTGCTGGTCCTGGACAACTGCGAGCACCTGCTGCACGCGTGCACGGTGTTGGTGGAGACGCTCACCCGGGCCGCGCCGGATCTGCGCGTTCTCGCCACCAGCAGACAGGTGCTGGGCGTCACCGGCGAACAGATCCTCGCGGTGCCCGTGATGACGCTGCCCGACAGGGACGGCGGCCTGCTGCCGCCGCAGTCCCTGATGGAGTACGACGCGGTGCGCCTGTTCGCCGAGCGCGTCGCGGCCGTCCTTCCCGGGTTCGCGGTGACGGAGGCCAACCAGGAGACGGTCGAGCGGATCTGTCGCAGGCTGGACGGCATACCCCTGGCGATCGAGCTGGCTGCGGTGCGGCTGCGGGCGCTGTCACTCCCCCAGTTGCTGGAACGGCTGGACGAGCGCTTCCAGCTGCTCACCGCCGGCTCGCGGGCGGTGGTCCCCCGCCACAGGACCCTGCGCGCCCTGATCGACTGGAGCTACGAGCTGTGCACGGAGCAGGAGCGCCTGCTGTGGGCCCGGGTCGCGGTGTTCGCCGGGGGCCTCGATCTGGAGGCGGCCGAGGAGGTCTGCTCCGGGGACGGGATCGCCACGGGGGACGTCGTGGACCTGGTGATCGGGCTGGTGGACAAGTCCATCCTGATCGCCGAGCAGGCCCCGTCGATGCGCTACCGGCTGCTCGACACCATCCAGCAGTACGGCAGGGAACGGCTGAAGGACTCGGGCCAGGAGTCCGCCATGCGGCGCCGGCATCGGGACTACTACCGGCACCTCGCGGCGCAGGCAGTACGGGGGCGCTTCGGCCCGGATCAGGCCACCTGCTTCACCTCGCTCCGTCGGGAGCACGCCAACCTGCGGAGCGCCCTGGACCACTGCTTCGCCACCGGCGACACCGGTGCGGGCCTGGAGATGGCGACGGATCTCGCCTACCACTGGATCACGAGCTACTACATGAAGGAGGGCCGGCGCTGGCTGGAGCTGGGGCTGGCCGCGGAGACCGCGCCGAGCGAGACGCGGGCCATGGCGCTGTGGGCGGCCGGCTGGCTGGCCGTCTTCCAGGGCGAGCTCGACACCGCCGAGGAGATGCTGGCGGAGAGCCGGGACCTGGGTGAGCGGCTGGGCCTGGAGCGCGTGCTCGCCTACGTCGCGATCTTCTGGGGCGGCGTCGTCATCTGTCGCGGGGACCCCGAGAAGGCGATCGCGATCTACCAGGAGGCCGCGGCCCGTTCCCGGGCCATCGGCGATCCGCTGGGGCAGTCGCTGGCGCATCTGCGGCTCTGCCTGGCGTACTCCCTCACCGGCGACTCCTCCGCCGCGATCGAGAACGGGGAGCGGTGCCTGGAGGTGAGCGACGCCTACGGCGAGGGCTGGCACAGGGCGCGCGGGGAGCTGGCGCTCGGCCTGGAGTACTGGCGCCAGGGCGAGCTCACCCGGGCGGTCGAGCTGGAGGAGAGAAGTCTCCGCTACAACCGCTCGGTCGACGACCTGCTCGGTCTCGCCATGAACTTCGAGGTGCTGTCCTGGATCGCCGCCACCGAGAGGCGGTTCCAACGGGCAGGCCGACTGCTGGGGGCCCTTCAGGTCATCTGGGGCGAGATGGGCACGCCCATGGCGAGCTTCACCTATCTGATGCGCTACCACGACGCCTGCGAATCCAGCGTCCGGGCCGCCCTGGGGGAGTCGGCGTTCCAGTCCGCGCTCAAAAAGGGTGCCCGGCTCTCCATCGACGAGGCGACCACCTTCGCCCTGGGGGAGGACGCTCCGCAGGAGCCCGCAGAACCCTCCGGGGAGCCGTCGCCGCTGACCGCACGGGAGACCGAGACCGCCCAGCTCGTCGCCCAGGGCATGAGCAACAAGGAGATCGCCGCCACCCTGGTGATCGCCCAGCGCACCGCTGAAGGGCACATCGAGCGCATCCTGAGCAAGCTCGGCTTCACCTCGCGCGCCCAGATCGCCGTGTGGATCGGAGAGCGGAGCCGGGCCGCGGGCAAGCGGGACTCCGCGGCGCCGTGACGGCACGCCCCCAGAGGCCGCGAGGAACCGCGTCAGGCCCGTTCACCTGGACCACGGCGCCGGCGGTCAGCCTGCTACGGGAGACACCGGCCTCCCACGCCGGATCACGCTCCGGCGTCTGTTCCCACGCGCATCAGGCTGTGGCAGGCGATGGCGGCGGCGGCCACCACGTTGAGCGAGTCGACGCCGGCCGCCATCGCGGTCGCGCTCATCGGGATGCAGACCGCCTCATCGGCCTCGTGCAGCCACCGGGACGACAGCCCGTCACCCTCCGACCCGAGCAGCAGCGCCACCCGGTCGGTCATCTTGACGGTGTCCATCGGCACGGCCGACTGGTCGGGCGTCAGCGCCAGCAGTTGGTAGCCCGCCTCGCGCAGCTGCTCCAGACCGGTGAACCAGTTGTCCATCCGCGCGTACGGGATCGAGAAGACCGCGCCCATCGACACCTTCACGGCACGGCGGTACAAGGGATCAGCGCAGCGTGGCGACAGGATGATCCCGTCCACTCCGAGCGCGGCAGCGCACCGGAAGATCGCGCCGACGTTGGAGTGGTCCACCAGGTCCTCCAGCACCAGGATCCGCCGGGGGGCGCGTTCCAGCACCGCGTCGACGGGGGTGGGCGGGAGGCGTTCCATGGAGGCGAGCGCTCCCCTGTGTACCTGGAAGCCCGCGATGCCGGACATGATGTCGTCGCTGACCACGTACACCGTCGCGTCGCCGAGGACGTCCGCCAGGGGCGCGAGCCAGCGCCGGGTGGTGAGGACGGACCTGATCGGGTAGCCGGCCGCGATCGCGCGCCGGATGACCTTCTCGCCCTCCGCGAGGAACAGGCCGCGCTCCGCCTCCAGGCTCTTACGGAGTTCGACGTCCCGCAGCTGGGTGTAGTCGGCGAGGCGAGGGTCGGCGGCGTCGGTTACGTAGTCAGGCACCTTCCGATATTGCCACGAGGCGGTTGACCTGCCAGACCGTGGCATAGCAGGTGAGCACCAGGCAGAGGCCCACCAGGGTGCCCGCGCCCACCTTGGTGATCACGCTGGGGACGCCGAGGTCGGGGCTGGGTTCGTCCACGAGGGGCCAGAGGAAGGCGCCGGCGACGACGCCGAGCGTGGCGGCCGCGACCACCGTGCGCCGCACCCAGGGAGAGATCCGCAGCCGCTCGGGGACCGCCGCGGCGTCCATGCGGGACAGGTTGCGCCAGGCCCACCAGATGACGACGGCCAGGCCCACGACCGACGACAGGTACTGCAGCAGGCGGAAGAACCTGATCACGCCGAAGACGGAGTGATCCATCCAGGCTCCCCAGTGGTCGACGGCGCTGACGTGCGTGAAGGAGTCCCACAGGACGTGGCTGGCCGCGCCGACCACCGCCCCGATCACGATGGGGAGCAGGCTCTCCATCCGGCTCGACGGCAGCAGCGTCGCGGCGCGACCCGCGAGCGAGGGCGGCAGCAGGGCGATCAGCGGATCCCTGAAGAACGCGTGGAACACGCCCAGGAGGACCACGACCGCCGCCAGGTCGAGGGTGAAGACGCTGCGGAGTGAGTGCCAGTCGGTGTAGTCGGGCAGGAACGGGAAGAAGATCGGCAGGTCCGGCACCATCGCACCGACCGCCAGGGCCCAGGGATCTGCCAGCTTGCGCATGCGCGGCGAGGACACCAGCGGCAGGACCGCGGCGATGTGACTGGGTGTGAACGGCACGAAATCCCCTCCCTGATCGATGGAACGTTACCCGGCGAAGCTTGCACGATCTTTACACCCAAGCCCTAAAGTTACTGTCAGTAATGGATACGTTACGTCTCGCGGTCGGCGACCGGAAGTCGGTAGTTCGGGGGTTAAAGGTGCCTGACCAGCAGGTTCATCCGCATCCAGCCGCGTCGGCCGCATGGCTTCGCGCCGCTGGCGTGGCTCGCTCCCTCTCGGTCGCCACTCTTGTATGGCTGGCGGTGGAGAGCACGCTGGGGCTGGCGGCGGGGCTGTCGGCGCATTCGGTGGCGCTGATCGGCTGGGGGCTGTCGGCGCTCGTGGAGGCGGCCGCGAGCCTGATCGTGGTGTGGCGCTTCACCGGGTCGCGGACTCTGTCGCCGGGCGCCGAGCGCACCGCGCAGCGGTTGGTCGCGGTGAGTTTCTGGGTGCTCGCCCCCTACCTGGTGATCCATGTGGCGCACGACCTGGACGCGGGCCACCGGCCGGCCCCGACCGTGCTCGGGATCGTGGTCACGTCTGTGAGCATGCTGAGCATGCCGGTGCTGGGGCTGGTCAAGCGGCGGCTCGGGCACCGGCTCGCCTCCACGGCGACGGCCGGGGAGGGCACACAGAACCTCATCTGCGCCGCGATGGCGGCCGGCGTGCTGGCGGGGTTGTGGCTCAACACGGTCGGCTGGTGGTGGGTGGATCCGGTGATGGCGGTGGCCCTGGCGGCGGTGTCCGTACGGGAGGGAACGCGGGCCTGGCGCGGTCACGCATGCTGCCACTGACGTGACACGGCGTAATACCGGCACCAAAAGCGCTGTTTTGCACCACTAACTACACCGAGTATCGTTCCCGAAGTATTGCGGAGCTTCTCCCGCTAGGGTCTCCGGAAGGTCTCAACACACCGAAGAGGACATCGTGGGGCGACACCGCACAGACGAGCTCGATGATGGTTACCGAGCCGAGGAACCGGCCCCCCGCAGGCGCCCCCGCAGCGGACGCGGCCGGGTACTCGTCCCGCTGGCCGGGTCCGTCGCGCTCGCCGTCCTCCTCGGCGTCGCCGCGTACGTCATCTTCACCCGCGACCACGACTGCACCGCCGGAAAGCTCCCGCTCCGCGTCGTCGCCACCCCCGACATCCAGCCCGCGCTCAACAAGATCGCCGGCAACTACAACAAGGCCATGCACTCGATCGACAGCCGCTGCGTCGAGGTGACGGTGGCCAAGGAGGGCGCGTCGCGCACCGCGAACGCGCTGGCAGCGGGCAAGGCGAACGCCGACTTCTGGGTCGCGGACTCCAGCCTCGTCGTCAGCAGGCTGCGCGCCGCCACGCCGGAGGTGCCCGCGCCCACCGGCACCGTCGCGGTCTCTCCGGTCGTGCTCGTGGCGGCGAAGTCCATGGCCACGAAGCTGCCCGAGAACCTGCAGCCGAGCTGGGCCGGGCTGATCGCAGCGGCGAACGTGGCGAACCCGGACGGTCCCGGCAAGAAGGTCCGAGTGCTCGCGCTGGACCCGCAGAAGAACTCCGCCGGGATGGCCGCACTGCTGGCCGCCGCCGGCTCGGCCAAGAAGGCGGGCCAGGACAAGGCGCTGGTGGGCGCGTTCAAGGAGCTGTCAGGCCAGCTCGTCGCCGACCCGAGCGCGCTGATGGCCAGCCTGACCGTGAAGTCGGGCAGCAGGGTGCCGATCGGTGTCTCGTCCGAACAGACCATCTACGCCCACAACACGAAAAAGCCTGACACGCCGGTGGTGCCGCTCTACCCCACCGACGGCACGCTGAGCCTCGACTACCCGATCACGGTCCTGACCAAGGACCCGACCACGCAGAAGGCCGCCGCCGACTTCACGCACGACCTCAGCACCGAGTCGGCCAAGCGGACGCTGCGTGAGCAGGGCTTCCGCACCCCCGACGGCCAGGCGGGCGAAGCGCTGGCGAAGGGCAAGGGGTTCGCGTCCACGGCACCGAAGGGGCTGCCCGTCCCCGACGTCAAGACCGTGTCGGCCCTGTCGCAGACCTGGTCGCGGCTGAACCTCGGCACCCGGCTGCTCACCCTGCTCGACGTCTCGGGCACGATGGCGCTGCCCGTCCCCGAGACGAACATGACGCGCATGCAGGCGATCAGCAGGATCGCCACCGAGGGCCTGGCGCTGTTCCCCGCCGACTCCGAGATCGGCGTGTGGGCCTTCTCCACCCACCTCGACGCCCAGGGCAAGGACTGGCGCGAGGTCGTCTCGGTGGGCCCGCTCAGTGAGACGGTCAACGGCGTGCTCCGCAAGGACGCCCTCGCCAGGCAGTTCAACTCCATCCAGGCCAAGGCCTCGGGCGACACCGGGCTGAACGACACCCTCAAGGCCGCCTACACCGAGATGACCAAGACGTACCAGGAGGACAAGATCAACACGATCGTGGTTCTCACGGACGGCGCGGGCAACGACGACCCCGACGGCGGCGTCAGCGACAAGCAGATCCTGACCTTCCTCAAGCAGAAGTACAACCCGAAGCGGCCGGTGAGCATCCTGCTGATCGCCTTCGGCCCGGAGGCCGCGGCGGGCAAGCAGCAGATGGACGCCGTCGCCAAGGCCACGGGCGGGGAGGCGTACATCGCCAAGGACGTGCTCCAGGTCCGCGACTTCTTCCTCCAGGGCATGCAACGCCGCATCTGCGCCCCCAACTGCGACGGGTAGCGGATCCTTCCGCCGCTCCCCCGCCGTTGGCCGCGCGCCCTCCTTCGGCCGGGCGCCGCGACAACGCGTTCGCGGCCCATTCCGCGCTTCTGTGACTTCTTGTCACATCCGCCACTCTTTTCCCAGATCATGCCTGTTGGGCATGCTGCGGCAACCCCTGCCACGCAAGCGGCGTCCTGTACGCGTGGGGGTTCGCCGGTGAAGATCGGGGAGGGACTGTCGTGCCTGGATGGCCGAGCGTCGGTCGGAGTGACGATCACCACTTGGTGGAGGCGTTGCGGCGCGCGGACACCGATGCCCCCGCCAAGCTGTACGACGCCTACGGCGAGCGGCTGTACGACTACGCCTGGACGTTGATCGGCGACAGGGAGAGCGCGGCCGACGCCGTGCATGACGCGCTCGTCACCGCTCAGGGGTGCGTGGAGCGGTTGCGGGACAACGGGCGGCTGCGCCCCTGGCTGTACGCGCTGACCAGGTTCCAGGCGACGGCCCGGCTCGCGCACCGGAGCGGCGGTGGGGACGCCGCCCCGCCCGTGCTCGACGCGCCCGAGGATCCGGAGCTGGCGGAGCTGGTGCGGCAGACGCTCGGGGAGCTGCGCAGGAACGAGCGCGAGGTGCTGGAACTGTCGGTGCGGCACGGGCTGACGCCCGGCGAGGCGGGGGCCGTGCTGGGGCTGACCTCGCGACAGGCCGCGTCCCGGCTGGGCAGGGCGCGCGACCAGTTGGAGAACGCCGCCGCGGCCGTGGTGCTGGCCAGGACGGGTCGGGCGCACTGCCCCGATCTGTCGGCGATGCTGGACTCCTGGCAGGGGCCGCTCACTCCGCTGCTGCGGCGGAGGCTGTCCGGGCACATCAGCGGGTGCGAGGTGTGCACGGAGGGGCGGCACCAGCGGGTGGCGGCCGGGCGGCTGCTCGACATGGTGCCGGTGGATTTCCCGCCGCTGTCGCTGCGCCGCCGGGTGATCGACACCTGCGTCAACCCGGAGCGCGACCAGACCCGCACGCTGATCACCGACCGGGGCGACAGCTTCGACAGGACCGGCTTCCCCGTCGCCGTCGAGCGCCGCTCCCGCCGTCGCAGGCCGCGCAGGCTGGCGCCGGTGGTGCTGGCGGGGGTGTGCGTGGTGGCGGCGACGGCCGCGATGGCGCTGGTGAACGACCGTGACAGCGCCGAGAGCGCGCTCCGGGCCGTCCCCGCCCCCTCGACTCCCGAGGCGGATCCGACCGGTCCCTCCCCCGAGCCCGTGCTGGAGACCGACGCGGAACCGTCCCCTGAGCCGACGCCCACGACCACACCCACGACCACAACCACGCCGAAATCCACGGCCAGGAATGCGCCGTCCGCGCGGCCCGCCATCAAGGTCTCGACCACCAGGCCGGCCGCGGTCCCCACGGCCACCCGCCGGCAGGCCGCGCCGGGCGCCAGGCTCGCCACGTCCTGCCCTGCCGGGATCGACGGCGTGGCCAAGGTCGGGCTGCGGGCCCGCAACGCCACCGTCACCTGGAACGCCGCCTCCACCCAGGGTCTGGACGTGTTCCCGGCGAGCGGCTCCATCAAGGCGGGCGGCTCGGTGGCGATCTGGGTGACGGTGGACGACCCCGGATCGGCGGGCAGCGGCAGGGTCTCGTTCAACTCGAACGCAGGCAGCGCGAGCTGCTCACTCTCCTGGCAGGGGGACCAGCCGCCGACCTCGGAACCTCCGACGGATCCCGCGACCCCGACCCCGCATCCCAGCGAGTCCACCACGGAGCCCGCGTCGATCACCAGCACGCGAACGGAGGCCCTTGACAACTGAGGGGTCACGTTCAGGTAGATCGTGTTTCACGGGTACACTTTTGTGACAAATGGGGATATATCACGTCTTGACTCGAAGATCCTATGCGAGATAGGGCATTCTGGTGTGCTTGGGGACCGCACCGGATCCGAGCACTGCCTTTACCTGTGTGTTGAAGAACACACAAGAAACTTTGACCTGCCGGTAAACCGGAGCGCGTCGTCAAGCGTCGGCATTGACGGCTTCAGAGGTGGATTGGTCCCATGATTATGCGATCAGTCGCGCCTACGTTCGGCCAGGAACTCGGGGAGAGAGACAACAGATGCTCAAACACCGCAGATTGCTTACGTGGCTGCTCGCGCTCGCGTGCGTCGCGGGAGCAGCGATCGCGCTGTTCGACATCCAGACCCCGCTGCGCCCATTCCTGATCTCTCTGTTCCTCCTCGTCGTTCCCGGCGCCGCGGTCGTAGGACTGTTGCGAGATCGTGACCCACTTGCCGCACTATCAGTAGGAGCCGCGGCAAGTCTCGTGCTGAACGTGCTCCTAGCCCAAGCCATGCTCCAGTTCAACGCTTGGTCGCCGAGGGCCGGTGTGGCGACGGTCGCCGTGCTCGGAGGGTTCATGTACGTGCTTCGCGTGTTGTACCGGGGGAAGAGCATGCAGACCGAACAGGGGGCCAGGGCAAGGTGAACATCACAGTGGTTCGCCCGGGAGAGCTCGGAGGGTCCGAGCGCGTTCGATGGCGTGAGCTGCAGAAGGCCGATCCCAGCCTTGACAACCCGTTCCTGTCGGTCGAGTTCGCGGTCGCGATGGACCGCCTGCGCGACTACGTGAGGGTCGCGGTCATCCACGACGGCCACGCCATCGCCGGATTCTTCCCGTTCGAGCGGCACAGCTTCGGCATCGGCAAGCCGCTCGGCGGCTTCCTGACCACCTGCCACGGGCTGATCTCCGTCCCCGAATTGAAGATCGACGCGAAGGGCCTGCTCCGGGCCTGCAAGCTCAGCGTGTTCGACTTCGACCACCTCGTCGCGGGGCAGCCCACGTTCGCCCCGTACGAGAACGACGTACGACCGGCGCCGGTCATGGACTTCACCCAGGGCTTCGACGCCTGGCTCGACCAGGTGAAGGCCAACTCGCCGAAGAACCTGAAGACGGTCCGCTACAAGGAGCGCAAGCTCGGCAGGGAGCAGGGCGGGCTGCGGTTCGCCTGGGACTCACCCGACCCCGAGGAGTTGCGCACACTGCTGGCCTGGAAATCGGACCAGTACCGGCGGACCGGCCGGGTCGACAGGTTCGCCCAGCCATGGATCGTGGAGCTGATCGACCTCATGCACGCCGAGAAGTCGGCCGACTTCTCCGGCGCGCTGACCATGCTCTACGCCGGCGACGTGCCGGTCGCGGGCCACTTCGGCCTGCGCACGGCCACCACGCTCGTCGGATGGTTCCCCGCCTACGACACGGAGTTCGCACGGTACTCCCCGGGCATCGTGCACCACCTCCAGATGGCCGAGGCGGCGGCTGCTGCCGGTCTGCACATGGTCGACATGGGCAAGGGCGGCAAGGAATACAAGGACTGGCTCAAGAGCGGTGTCCTGTACGTCGCCGAGGGCCGCGTGTCCAGACCGTCCGCCACTGCGGCGGTGCACTGGATGGGCAGAACTCCTCTCAACAAAGCCCGAACAATCGTCACCGACCGGCCGTCTCTCTATAAGGTGGCCGACCGCGTGTTGAAGGGCTTCGGCCGTGTGCGCACTTCCATGCAGCAGGAATCAGCGAACGCAGTCGTCAAAGAACCGACGGGCGCGCGCTGAGCGCTCCGCCACCCCCCTGCACAGCACCACCCCCCGGCACAGCACAGCACCCTCATTTCCACTCCACTGGACCCCTTGGTGCAGCGTTCGCCGCACCCGCCGTTCTCCCAGCACCCAGGACGGTCGCGGACGTTGCGTTGAGAAGGGTCCCGGAAGGATTTCCCCAACCATGAGTCCCGAGATAACGAAGGCCAACGGCAAGATCCAAGTCGCGCCCTTGCGATCTGTGCCTCCCATCGAGCGCTTCACGCCCGTCACGCCTCACCTGGCCATTTCTCCAACGGTGAGCGTCGTGGTGCCGGCGATGAACGAGGCCGAGAACCTCCCGCACGTGTTCGCCACACTGCCGCAGTGGATCGACGAGATCGTGCTCGTCGACGGCAACTCCGTCGACGACACGGTGGCGGTCGCCAGGCGGCTGCGGCCGAACGTGAAGATCGTCACGCAGACCGGCAAGGGCAAGGGCGACGCGCTGGCCGCCGGGTTCGCCGCCTGCACCGGCGACATCATCGTGATGATCGACGCCGACGGCTCCACCGACGGGCACGAGATCATCTCGTTCGTGGGCGCGCTGGTCACCGGCGCCGACTTCGTCAAGGGCTCGCGGTACGCCGCGGGCGGCGGCAGCGACGACCTGACCTTCAACCGCCGCTTCGGCAACAAGGTCCTCACCGGCATCGTGAACGTGATGTACGGCACCCAGTACACCGACCTGTGCTACGGCTACAACGCCTTCTGGGCCCGTCACCTCGACGTGCTCGACCTCGACTGCGACGGCTTCGAGGTCGAGACCCTGATGAACATCCGCGCCGCCAAGGCCGGGCTCAAGGTGCACGAGGTGCCGAGCCACGAGCGGTGCCGCATCCACGGCGAGAGCAACCTCCGAGCCGTGCGCGACGGCATCCGCGTGCTCAAGACCATCCTGCGCGAGTGGCGCCGCCAGCCCTCTCCGCCGCAGCCCAAGCCCGCCGCGGCTCCGACCGCGGACCGGGGTGTCGCTTAAAAGAGGCAAGCAGTGAACACGTCAGTCGTCATCTGCGTCTACACCGAGGAGCGCTGGGAGGACATCAGGCAGGCGGTCGAGTCGGTCGAGAACCAGCGACGCCGGCCGCACGAGCTGATCCTGGTCGTCGACCACAACCCGGAGCTGCTCCTGAAGCTCAAGCGCGCGTATCCACAGGCCATCGTGGTGGAGAACACGCACGAGCAGGGGCTGTCCGGCGGCAAGAACACCGGCGTGGCCACGGCCACCGGCGAGGTCGTCGCGTTCCTCGACGACGACGCGGTCGCCGATCCCGGCTGGCTGGAGGCTTTGGAGGAGGGCTTCCAGGAGCCGGGCGTCGTCGGCGTGGGCGGGCGCACCGACCCGTTGTGGGCGTCCGAGCGCAGGCCGCGATGGTTCCCGTACGAGTTCGACTGGACGGTGGGCTGCACCTACCGCGGCATGCCCGCGGTCAGGGCGCCGATCAGGAACGTGATGGGAGGCAACGCGGCCTTCCTGCGCGAGGTCGTGTCCGAGGTGGGCGGTTTCCACAGCGGCATCGGACGCAGCGTCCAGGGGCGCAAGAGCAGGCCGCTGGGCTGCGAGGAGACGGAGTTTTGCATCAGGTTGAGCCAGCGCAAACCAGGCTCGGTCATGCTGTTCGAACCCCGGGCGGTGATCGGGCACAAGGTGTCGCGGCAGCGCGAGGGGTTCGCCTACTTCAGGTCCAGGTGCTACGCGGAAGGGCTGTCGAAGGCCCTGGTGACACGGGAGGTCGGCACCCAGGACGGCCTGGCCAGCGAGCGGGCGCACGCGTTGAAGACGC
Source organism: Nonomuraea sp. NPDC005983 (assembly GCF_040614375.1). Lineage (NCBI taxonomy): Bacteria > Bacillati > Actinomycetota > Actinomycetes > Streptosporangiales > Streptosporangiaceae > Nonomuraea > Nonomuraea sp. NPDC005983. The sequence goes on along the minus strand of NZ_JBEXUP010000093.1, from coordinate 19,378 downwards.
TGCCGCTCGGCGCGCTCCGTGGTGTCGGCGAGGCGCTGCGGGGCGATGTGGGCGGGCTCGGCAGGGCCACCGCGATCGTGATCGGGCTGGCCTGGACCACCTGGGGGTACGTGGTCGGCTCCGCGCGCCTGAAGGGGGCGCGGTCATGATCCGGGTGCCCATCCTGATGTACCACTCGGTCACCGACCGGCCCAACGAGGAGACCAGGCCGCATTCGGTACGCCCCTCCGACCTGGCCGACCAGCTCGCCTACCTGTCGGAGAGCGGCTTCACCCCGATGACGCTCGGCGACCTGGTCGCGTCGCGGAACAAGAACACCGGCATGCCGTCCAAGCCCGTCGTGATCACTTTCGATGACGGATACGCCGACTTCCACTCGCACGCTCTGCCCCTGCTCGACCGCTACCGCTTCCCCGCCACGGTCTTCCTGACCAGCGGCTGGGTCGCCGACGCGGGCGACGACGCAGCGGGCAGGGCACTGGACGAGATGCTCACCTGGACCCAGGCCCGCGAGGCCTCCCAGACCGGCATCGAGATCGGCGGCCACAGCCACAGCCACCCCCAGCTCGACCAGCTCCGCACCGAGGACCTGCGGCAGGAGCTGCGCAGGAACAAGGGGCTGCTGGAGGAGAAGATCGGCGCGCCGGTCGCCACCATGGCCTACCCGTACGGGTACTCCAGCGCACGGGTCCGCCGTGAGGTGCGCAAGGCCGGGTACTTCGCGGCGTGCGCCGTGAACAACACGATCGCCGCCGACCGGCACGACATGCTGGCCATCCCGCGGCTGACGGTCGCCAGGCACACCACCATGAGCATGTTCAGGCGTGCCGTCGAGGGCAGCGCCGTACCCCTCATCTACCTGCGGGAGCGGGTCCTCACCAAGGGCTACGCGGTCGTCAGGCGCACCAGGTACGGCCTGCGGCGGGTGCGCGGAAATGTCTAGCATCTGGCGGCGGATCCTGCGCGACCTGCGTAACCCGCTGTTCCGCAACGGTTACGCGCTCATGGCCAACACGGCCGTTACGGCGACGCTCGGCATGGGGTACTGGCTGCTCGCGGCGCACTTCTTCACCCCGGAGGAGTTCGGCCGCGGCCAGGCGGTGATCACGCTGATGCGGCTGTTCGCGTCGCTGACCGCGCTGGGCTTCGTGGGCGCGCTGGCCCGCTTCCTGCCGGTGGCGGGCCGCCGCACGCCCGAGTTGATCCTGCGCGGGTACGGGCTGGCCGCCGCGACGGGCGGGGTGGCGGCGCTCGGCTTCCTGCTGACGCTGCCGCTGTGGGGCAAGACGTACTCGGTGCTCGGCGGTTTCGGGCCCGGGCTGTTCTTCCTCGGCTCCGTGCTGGTCTGGGCGGTCTTCACCCTGCAGGACGTGGTGCTGACCGGCCTGCGCAAGGCCACCTGGGTGCCGCTGAACAACCTGGTCTTCGGCGTGGTCAAGATGGGGCTGCTGGTCGCGATGGCCAGCGCGCTCCCCAACGGCGGCATCTTCGTCTCCTGGATGGTGCCGACGGCGCTCGCGCTGATCCCGGTGAACTGGCTGATCTTCGGCGTCGTCGTCCCCCGGCACGTGAAGCAGACCAAGGACGCGGTCGAGCCGCCGAGACTGCGCGAGGTGGGCCGCTTCCTGGCGGGCGACTTCCCCGGCACGCTGTCGATCCTGGCGATCGTCTACCTCGTGCCGGTGGTCGTGGCCACCCAGGTGGGCGAGGCCACGTTCGGCCGCTTCTCGATGGCGCACACGCTGGCCAGCATGATCGAACTGCTGGCGATGAACATGGCGGTGTCGCTGACCGTCGAGGGGGCCTTCGAGCGGTCGCAGCTGGCCGAGAACTGCCGCAGAGCGCTGCGGCGGGCCTTCATGATCATCGTGCCGATCATCGCGGTGGCGATCGCGGGGGCGCCGCTGATCCTGACCATCTTCGGCTCGGAGTTCGCCGACGAGGGGACGACGCTGCTGCGGCTCATGTCGCTGGCCGTGCTGCCGAGGGTGCTCATCGAGGTCTACCTGAGCGCGCTCCGGGCACAGAGCGAGGCCAGGAAGCTGGCCCTCGTCCAGATGGGGCTGGCGGGGCTGGTGCTCGTGTCGACCATCGCGTTGTTCCCGACCTTCGGGGTCAACGCGGTCGGGTACGGGCTACTGTTCAGCGAGCTGTTGGTAGCGCTTTTGATCTTCAGATCGCTACGCAAAATACTCAACTACCACCAAACCGGGCAGCCTAGCGTCGCTCAGGGGTCGCCTGGGGCCTCATGATGGTCAACGTGAGGCAACGGGACGGCGATGGCATGACAACGGGCATCAGCGGCTCCTCCGACCTTAAGGGGGGCATGGGGGAGGAATCAGGCGTGCCCTTCGATCCGGAGGCGACGGGAGTGATCCCCCGTCTGACGTTCGCCCCTGCCAAGGACAGCCCCGCCGACTCCCCCGACGAGCCGGACACCCCGGGCTCCGAGCCCTCCGGCGACCCGTCCGACACCGCCTCCGACCAGCCGCAGGCCGACGCCGACGAGAACCCCGACGAGGGAGCCGCCGACGAGCAGGGCGCCGACGAGCAGGGCGCTGACGAGCAGGGCGCTGACGAGCAGGGCGCTGACGACGCGAGCGACGCCGGCGACCCGGCGGGCCGCATCGACGCAGACGCCACCGCGACCGCGACCGAGGGCGACAACGGCGACGCGGCCGACAGCGGTGACGCGGACACGACGACGCAGATACGCCTCCCGAGGCTGGCTCCGCTGCACATCGGCAGCCCGCCCACGGCTGCCGAGGTCACGCACCCCGACAAGCCCGTCACCGAAACGCCCGGCGATCCGGACGAGACTCCTGCGCCGGGCGCACAGAGCCCGGCGTCCGAAGGGACGTCTGCCGGTGAGGCGGAGCGCCCCGACGGCGCGCCTGAGGACCTGTCCGCCGCAGGAACGCAGCCCTTCGCCATGGTGCCCCAGGGCGTGACTCCACCGGGCGCGCCTTCCTCGGACGCCACTCCCTCGGGCACGACCACCCCTGGCGCGACCGCCCCGGGTGCCACTACCCCGGGCGAGGCTCCGCAGGGCGCGGCCGCCTCGGAGGCGGTGAGCGAGAGGGGCGCGGCGGAGCTCCCGGAGGCGTCCGCGGCCGAGGTGACGGCCGCGGTCCGGCTGCCCGGCAAGGGGGCGCACACCGGGCCGCAGGCCCTCAAGGCGTCCCCGCCCACCGAGACACCCCCCACGGGCCCACAGGCCACCAAGAGGACGCCCGCGGAGGCCCCCGCCACCAAGGCGCCCTCCGCCGCCGCCGGGCCTGCCAAGGGGCCGCGGGCGCGGGGGCTGGCGGCGCTGCTGCAGAGCGCCCCCAAGTGGCTGCCCGTGCTGCTCACGCTCGAGGGCCTGATCATGTACGTCCTGGCGCTGAAGGCGGCGCCGGGTCCGCTGCGCGGGGTGAACCCGGCCGACATCAACGGCCTGGGCCTGATCGCGGCGCTGCCGCTGAGCGCGTTCGCGGCGATCCTGATCATGTTGGTGTCGTTCTTCGTCACCGTCGCCCAGAGAACCGACCGCAAGTTCCTGCTGCTGTTCCAGATCGCGGCCATCACGTTCGCCCTGCACGGCGCGGGAGCGCTGGTGGCGACCGAGCCGCGCTTCCCCACGGCGTACATTCACGCCGGTTTCGTGGAGTTCATCGGCAGAACCGGCGAGACGGCGATCAACATCGACGCCCGCATGGGCTGGCCGGGCTTCTTCGCGCTGTTCGCCTTCGTGACGAAGGCGGCGGGCATCTCCGACATGACGACGATCCTGCAGTGGACTCCGTTGCTGTCGAACCTGCTCTACCTGCTGCCGTTCGTGCTGATCCTGCGCCAGGTGGTGGCGACCACCCGGGCGCGCTGGTTCGCGGCGCTGCTGTTCGTGCTCGTGCAGTGGATCGGCCAGGACTACTTCTCGCCGCAGGGCTTCACCTTCGCCCTGTACCTGGCGTTCGTGGCGATCCTGCTGCGCTGGTTCGGACGCGTCGAGCCCCGCACCAAGCCGATCGCCCCGAAGGGCCTGCGCAAGTTGCTCGGCCGCCTGGACGCGATGACGCCCGGCGAACTGGCCAACACCGGCACGTTCCGGGCCGACAAGCTGCTGATGCTGCTCATGCTCATCGCGCTGTTCTTCGCGGCGACGGCCTCGCACCAGATCACCCCGTTCATGATGCTGGGCGTGGTGACGGCGTTCCTGCTGTTCAAGCGGACCTCGCTGACGTGGGCGCTGCCGTTCTTCTTCGGCCTGGTGGTGGCGGCCTGGATCAGCTACGAGACGGTGGGCTTCTGGGCCGGCCAGATCGACGCCATCTTCGGCGGCCTGGGCCGGATCCTCGACAACCTCCAGAGCAACACCGGCGACCGCATCGCGGGCAGCGACCCGGCGCACGCGCTGGTGCTGAAGGCGCGGCTGGGCATCCTGGTGGTGATCCTCGCGCTGGCCGCGACGGGCCTGTTGCGGCGGTTGCGGCGGGGGGTGTTCGACAGGGCGGCGCTGATCCTGCTCTGCGTGCCGGTGCTGGCGCTGGGGCTGCAGAGCTACGGCGGCGAGATCGGGCTGCGCATCTACATGTTCGCGCTGCCCGGCGCCTGCCTGCTGGCCGCGTACGCGTTCTTCCCGAACCTGCCCGCCGACAGCGCGGACGTCCGGGAGGAGACCGTCCCGATCCGCAAGCGGAACGTCCGCTTCGACCCGGAGTTGACCAAGCGGATCAGCGTCGTGCTCGCGGCCTGTTTCGCGGTGCTGTTCGCGATGGCCTTCCTGGTCGCCCGGTACGGCAACGAGAAGTTCGAGCGGGTGACGACCGGCGAGATCGCCGCGATGCACTACGTCTACCAGCACGACAAGCCGAGCGCCCGGGTGGTGTACCTGGTGCCGGAGGAGAGCCAGAACGTCACGCCCACGCTCCCGTGGGGCGAGCGGGACGTCGACCTGGTCAACTTCAACGGCCAGGCGCGTGTCTACAAGGACCCGACACAGATCTCCGGCGCGGTGGCCAAGCTGAAGGCGTCGCCGCGCAACACCTACCTCGCGGTCAGCCGCGGTCAGGTCAGCTACCTCCAGCTCAACGAGGGCTTCCCGGAAGACTGGGGCCCGAAGTTCAGGGCGGCGCTCGACGCCTCGCCGGACCTGAACAAGGTCTTCTCCAACGACGACGCGGCGCTGTACACGCTGAAGAAGTTCGTGAAGGGCACGGAGATCCCGGAACCGCAGCCGTACAAGGGCCGCGGCGACCCCACCTCACCGTGGACGCCGGTCGGCCTCGGCGCGCTCGCTGTCACCTGGGTGTCTCTGTTCGGTTACGAAGTGATCCGCCTCAACGGGCCGAATCGGGCTCCGCGCGCCAGAAAACGCCTGCTCTTCGTGGCAATTCCGGCCTTCGTGGTGGCCATAGCAGTGATCATCGAACGATTCGTGTACATCGCAGCAAATAACTAAATTCACAGGAAACTCTCAGTTTTTGCGGGATGATGTTCGCTGATGAGGACGCAGGAGACACATCACGCGATGAATGACGGCCGACTTGCGGCGTCCCGGATCACCTCCGTCGACGCTCTTCGCGGGTTCTCACTCCTGGGAATCCTCCTGGTGAACATCGCCTTCCTGGCCTCCGGTTACCGGATGGCCGGGATGGCGGAACCGGCGTTCAACTCATCGGCCGACTGGGTCGTCCGGTGGGGCGTCACCATGTTCTTCGAGAACAAGTTCTACCTGCTGTTCTCGTTCCTGTTCGGCTACAGCTTCACGTTGCAGCTCGACTCGGCGGTGCGGCAGGGCAGGGCGTTCGTCCCGATGTTCCTCCGGCGCCTGGGCGGGTTGTTCCTGATCGGCCTGGCGCACGCCGTGCTGCTGTTCCCCGGCGACATCCTGACCACGTACGCGGCGGTCGGGCTGGCGCTGCTGGTGCTGCGCCGGATCACTCCCAAGTCGGCCGTCGTGCTGGCGGTCGTCCTGACCTGTGTGCTGGCCCTGGGCTTCATGCTGCTGGCCCTGCTGGCGGTGCTGGGCCTGGACACGGCCGGCACGGTCTCGCACGGCGCCGTGGAGGCCGTCAAGGCGGACCAGGCGCTGGGTGGCTCGGCCGTCCAGATCGTGTCGGAGCACGTCCGCAAGCTGTCGCTGATCGTCGTGCTGCGGGTGCTCTTCCAGGGGCCCGCCGTGCTGGCCGCCTGCCTGATCGGGCTGGCCGTCGGCAAGCTGGGGGCGCTGCGCGACATCTCCGCACACACCTCGGCGCTGCGCAAGCTCCAGTGGGTCGGCTTCACGGTCGGGGCGGCGGGCGCGTTCGTCTACACGCAGTCGGCCTGGAACGGGACCGTGCACAAGTTCCTCGGCGAGGCGGTGGACCTGGTCACCGCGCCGCTCCTGGCGGCGGCGTACGCGGCGACGTTCCTGCGGCTGCTGCCGCACATGCCGCGCGTCGGCAGGCTGCTGGCGATGCCGGGGCGGATGGCGCTGTCGAACTATCTCGGGCAGTCGCTGATCTGCTGCCTGATCTTCACCGGGTACGGCCTGGCGCTCGTGGACCGAGTGGCCCCGCCCTGGCAGGTGCTGATCGCGTTGGGGGTCTTCGCCGTGCAGGTGCTCTACAGCCACTGGTGGCTGCGCGGGCACCGGTACGGGCCGGTGGAGTGGCTGCTGCGGTTCCTCACGTACTGGAACAAACCCGGCGCCGTGCACCGGGCCCGTCACACCTCGACCACCCCCTGACCGCGGCGGGCGGCCGGAGTGCCGTCTCAGCCGTCGCCGCGGCCGCTCCACTTGATCTCGTACGGCTTGAACGTGACCTGCTTGCCGTCGACGTCGGCGGTGACGGGAGCGTCAGAGGTGTTGACCATGACCATCTGGCGTTCCTGCGCCAGCACCTTGATCTTCGGGTTCGAGGACTGGACCTCGTCGAGCTTGACCCCTGCGGGGAACCACCGGGTGAAGCCGCTCAGCAGCCCCGCCATCGGCATCTCCTCGCCCCTGTCGGGGGTCCAGAGGCAGCCGCGGCAGTCGGCGCCGGACTTCTGCTGCGGGTTCCAGTACAGGGCCGTCGTCACGCCGCTCTTGGCGAACTCCATCAGGGTCGTGGCCTGGACCGCGGTGCGCTTCTCCTCGCTCCAGCCCGCGTTCTCGGGCTCGACGTACCACTCGGCCCACCACACGGGCATGTCGTTGGTCTTCTGCCTGAGCCAGGTGGTGATCGCGCTGAACTTGGCCTGCGCGCCGAAGTCGTCGGGGATGTTGGCCCGGTCGTTGGTCATCGAGGCGCCGTCGACGACGACGAAGTCGGCGCCCTTCTTGTGCTCGATCCAGTACTCGATCGCGTCGAGCGCGCGCTGGTCGACCGTGCCCCACGGGCCGCTCAGCTCGGACGCGGAGGCGCGCGCGTTGCTCTCGATCGGCATGTAGGGGCCGCCGACCTGGATGTCGCCGCTCACCTTCTTCAGGGCGTCGTACACCTTGTTGTACAGCTCGGTGTAGCCCTCGGCGTCCCAGCGACTGGTGGACGGGTCCCAGAAGCCCTTGAACTCGTTCCAGACCATGAAGTACTTGACGGTCGGGTACTGCCTGGCGACCTGGGCCGCCAGTTTGGCGTAGTCGTCGAAGTTCTCCCGTTTCGGGGCGACGGTGTCGTTCTTGCTCCAGTCGGTGCGCCCGGCCTGGCCGCCCTTCATCCAGTCGGGCGCGCAGCACAGCGTGATGACGGGGAGGGCCCGCGAGGACGACATGAACCGCAGCCGCCGGTCGAGGTCGCGGAAGTTGTACTGGCCGGGGCTCGGCTCGGGGTTGCCCACGCCCCAGCCCATGACGTGCTGGTTCTGCAGCATCGGGACGCGGGCCAGGATGTCGCTGGCGCGATCGGTGAGCTCGCGGGGGGTGTTGTCGGCGCTGTACTGGGTGTGGGTGACGCCCCAGCGCGGCCAGTTCTCCGTCTGGGGCGGCTGCCGCAGGCTGGGCGCGGGCTCGCTGGGCCCGACCTGGGCCACCTCGCCGCCCTTGTATCCGTCTCTGGAGCCGTCTCTCGAACCGACCCGGTTCCCGGCGTACACCATGATCGCGACGACGAGGGCCACGGCGAGGACGCCCGCGCCCACCGCGATCGGCCAGGGAGATCGTCTGCGCGTATGACGACCGTCGTTGGGAATCACGGGACGCTCCTTCACACGCGTGGACAAACGAAAGGCCGGGTTACAGAGCCCCGGCCTTTATAACGGTATCTGTCGGACTTGCAAATTACTTGCGGTCGTCAAGTAGCCGGCGGTCGTTGATGACCGGCCGGGCCGGGCACTCCGGCATAACGGTACGGCACCGGCTGCCTGCCTGGCTGGACGACGAGGAGGGTTCCTGGTTCCTCCGCGTAGAAGGCGGATTCGACCGCGGCGGCCACATCATCCGCCGAAAGCAGCGGGAATCCGGCGTTGACGAACACCTCCCGCGTGCCGGCCACGAGCGGGGTGTCGGTGAAGCCGGGGCAGACCGCGCCGATCCTGATGTTCTCCTTCGACAGCGGCACGGCCAGGGCCCTGACGAGCCCCACCACGGCGTGCTTGGTCATGGTGTAGATCGGGTCTCCGTCGAAGCCGACCAGCCCGGCCAGCGACGCGGTGACCACGATCGCGCCGCCGCCCGACCGCTTCAGCAGCGGCACCGCGGCCGTGACGCCGAAGACGACGCCGTCGACGTTGACGCCGAGCGTCTTGCGGTAACGCGCCAGGTCGAACGCGGCAAGGTCGACGCCGCTGGAGATCCCGGCGTTGAGGTGGACCAGGTCGAGGCGCCCGTGGGTCTGCTCGGCGAGGGCGACGGCCCGGTGGGAGGCCTCCTCGTCGCTGACGTCCGCGGCCAGCCACACGCCGCCGATCTCCTTGGCGACCCGCTCGACGCCCGCACCGTCGACGTCCACCAGGACGCACCTGGCGCCTCCGGCGGACAGCCTGCGGGCCACCGCGGCGCCGATGCCGCTCGCCGCTCCGGTGATCAGTGCAACGCTACTCACGAGTCCTCCTGGTCGAGCATGCGGTGGGCGCGGGCGATCAGGGTGGGGACGGCGGAGCCGATGTTCTCGAACCCCTCCCCCACGGTCTTACCCTGACGGAAGCGGGCGTGGATACCCTCCACGATGACCGCGAGCTTGAAGCCACCGAAAGCCACATAAAATCCAAGATCCGAAATATCGCGCCCGGATGCCTTTCCGTAGTGGGTGGCGAATTCGGCGGCGTTGAGGAAACCGGGAGCCAGAGTCACGTCCCCCGCCACCGGGATTCCGGCCCGCTCCTCGTCGCCGGGGTCCTGCCAGTAGGTCAGCGTGAGCCCGAGGTCGGCCAGCGGGTCGCCGAGCGTGGACATCTCCCAGTCGACCACCGCCAGGATCTCGGGCCGCGGCGCGAGCCGCACCAGGGTGTTGTCGAGCCGGTAGTCGCCGTGCACGAGCGTGCAGGCGGAGCCGGACGGCATGCGCGCGCGCAGCCTCGACACCAGCCGGTCGAACTCCGGCAGGTCGGCGGTCTTCGACCGCTCCCACTGCTGGCACCAGCGGTCGAGCTGCCTGGCCAGGTAACCCTCCGGGCGTCCGAAATCGGCCAGGCCGACCTCGCGGTAGTCGACGGCGTGGATGGCCGCCAGCACCTCGGAGAGCCGCTCGGACAGCCGCTTGGTGCTCTCGGCGCCGGGCTCGCCGAGCTCCTCCCTGGTGCGCACGGCCGCGCCGTCGACGTGGCCCATCAGGTAGAACGGCGCGCCGATGACGTCCTCGTCGGCGCAGAAGGCGACCGGCTCCGGGACCGGCACCGGCGTCGGGGCCAGCGCGGAGATGACCCGCCACTCGCGCCGCATGTCGTGCGCGGTCGGCAGGACGTGCCCGAGCGGCGGGCGGCGCAGCACCACCCGGCGGTCGCGGGCCTCCACGAGATAGGTCAGGTTCGACTTTCCGCCGGCGATCATCGAGACGGACAGGGGCTCGCCCGCGTCGGGCACGTGCGCACCCAGCCACGCGACCAGCCGTGGCCAGTCAATCCCAGGTACGGTCATGGACACACATTAGAACGACACTCGGTCCTGAAAGCTAGCTGAGAATTACGTAACAGTCCGAGGGGGTGGGAGCGATCACTGTTTAGATCCTTTAACCTGGGCGTATACGCCTCCGTGCATGCTTTCCTGAAAGTATGCTGACAGTAGGAGCCCATGCGCGTCACAGTCGTTCACCCCCGCGACCTTGGGAAACCTGAAGTGAGCCGATGGCGGGCACTGCAGGAGGCCGACGCGTCCTTCGACAATCCGTTCCTCTCGCCCGAGTTCACGCTCACGGTGGGCGAGCTGCGGGACATGGTCCGAGTCGGGGTCCTTTACGACGGCCCCGAGATCATCGGCTTCTTCCCCTTCGAACGACACCCGTTCGGCATCGGCAAACCGGTCGCGGCGGGGCTGACCGACGCGCAGGGCCTCGTCCACGTCAAGGACCTGGAGCTCGACCCGCGGCGGCTGATCAAGGACTGCGGGCTGTCGGTCTACGAGTTCGACCATCTCGTCTCCGGCCAGCCGCTGCTCTCCGAGCGGCACGAGCGCCACCCCTCGCCGGCCATCGACCTGCACGACGGCTACCCGGCGTACGCCGACTTCCTGCGCGAGCACTCCGGCAAGACCTACAAGTCCACGCTGGCCAAGTCCCGCAAGCTGCAGCGCGATATTGGACCGATCCGACACGACTACGCGACGACCGACCTCGAGCCGCTGCGCACGCTGCTCGGCTGGAAGACCGACCAGTACCGGCGCACGGGCCGCACCGACAGGTTCGCCCACCAGTGGATCGTCGAGCTGGTGGAGCGGCTGCTCGCCACGCAGACTCCGGGCTTCGCCGGAGTCCTCGACATGATCTACGTCGACGGCGAGCCGATGGCCGGGCACTTCGGTCTCCGCACCCGCACCACGCTGGCGGGCTGGTTCCCGGCGTACGACACGCAGTACGCCAAGTCCTCGCCCGGCCTCATCCACCACCTGGCGATGGCCGAGCGGGCCGCGGAGTCGGGCATCCAGATGATCGACATGGGCCGGGGCCAGAAGGAGTACAAGGAGAAGCTCAAGAACGCCGAGCTGCAGGTGGCCGAGGGCCGGGTGGCCAGGGTCAGGCCGTCGGCGGCGCTGCACTGGATGATGCGGGTGCCCGTCCGCAAGACGAGGGCCACGGTGCTGGCCAACCCGCTGCTGCACAGGACGGCCGACCGCGCGCTCAAGACGTTCGGGCGGCTGCGCAGCGCCTTCCAGTCGTGAGGCCGATCGCGGAGCGCACCGGGCGCCACTGCCTGACGCTCCCGTCCAACCGGCTCGGCCTGTACCTGGCGCTGCGCCACTGGTGCACGCCGGGGCAGCGGCTGCTCATGTCTCCCGTCTCGGCCGACGAGATCCTCTTCCTGGTGCTGGCGGCCGGGCTGCGCCCGGTGATCGCGCCGCTGTCGCGCCGCGACGGCAACATCGACGCGTCCCGGGTGAATCTCTCCGAGGTGGACGCCGTCCTGACGACCAACCTGTACGGGCTGCCGGACGACGTATCCGCCTACACCGGAAAGATCCTGATCGAGGATGTGGCGCACGCCCTCGAAACCACGCTCGGCGGGCGGCCCCTCGGCACGTTCGGCCAGGCCGGGGTCTTCAGCCTGTCCAAGCACCCGGGTGCCGGCTCCGGCGGGGTCCTGGCGGTGGCGGACCTGCCGGACCTGCGCGCCCTGGAACGCGCCCGCGACCAGCTGCTCGAACCCGGCGCGTTCCGCGCGGAGCTGGTCGGCGTGGCCGGCTCGATGGCCAGGCAGGCGGCGCTCAGCCTCAACCTGGTCCGCCCGGCGCTCAAGGTGATGCGCGCGCTGGGCATGCAGGAGGCCCGCGACGGCTACCGCATCGCGCTGCGCCGCGACGCGCTCGACGCCGCCACGAAGCAGGCGCCATCGCTGCCGCCGTTCGACCCCTGGGTCCGGGCCGACCTGCACGACTACCGCGCCCGCCGGGGGGCGCTCGCGACCTGGTACCAGTCCAGGCGGCTGGCCAAGGTTCCCCGCGTCCGCGAGCGCAGGCTGGCGGGCGTGCGGCGGCTGGCCGAGCTGCCCACGGTCGCCCAGGCGGTGCGCGACAACCTGGACCAGCCCCTGTTCCGCGTCCCCCTGCTGGTGCGCGACCGCGACGCGGCGATCGCCGAGCTGGAGCGCAACGGCGTCGCGACCGGCTACCTCTACGACCCGCCGTACGACGACTACGCCCCCGGCTACTGCGACGCCTCCCCTGATCCGGAGCCCGCCCGCTGGTGGGCGCGGCACGTCCTGCCGGTCGACCCGCTGTACGTCTCCCGCTCGCTGCCGGTGCTCCAGCGGCTGCTGCCCGCCTAACCCTCCGCCGGTGGCCCGGCGATCAGGTCGGCGAGGATCTGGCAGCCGCGCCGGACGTCCGCGAGCGACGCGGAACCGTACCCGATCACCAGGCCGTGCAGCCGTTCCCTGCTGTGGTGGTGGCGCTGGGCACTGTCGAGCAGGACGCCGCGCTCCCTGGCCCTGGCGACGACTCCCTGGACGGTGTCCGGCGGCAGCTCCGCCAGCACGTGCAGCCCGGCCGTGTCGCCACGCAGGCGGCAGACCGGGCCGAGCGTCTCGACGATCTGGGCGCGGCGACGGGCGTACTCCAGGCGCATCCTGCGCAGGTGCCGGTCGAGGTCGCCGCGTTCCAGCAGGGTCGCGACGGCTTGCTGGACGGGGCCGCTGGTACGGTCCGACACGCTCTCCCTGAGGGCGGCGATCCTGGCCAGCAGGTCGGGGGCGCCGACCAGCCAGCCGACGCCGACGTCCGGCCCGAGGGTCTTGGACAGGGTGCCGAGCAGCACCACCCGCGACGGGTCCAGGCCGTAGAGGGCGGGCAGCGGGGCCACGTCGTAGCGGAACTCGCCGTCGTAGTCGTCCTCCACGATCGTCGCGCCGGTGCGCCGGGCCCAGGCCAGCAGGCGTTCCCTGCGCGGGATCGGCAGCCTGCCTCCGAGCGGGTACTGGTGGGCGGGGGTCGTGTAGAGGACGCGGAGATCCTCCGGGAGCCCGTCGACGATCACGCCGTCCTCGTCCACCGGGCAGGGCACGACCCGCGCCCCCCTGGCCGCGAACACGGTGCGGGCCACGTGGTAGCCGGGGTCCTCGACGCCGGCCCGCCCGCCGCCCCCCAGCAGGGCGAGGGCGCACAGGTCCAGGCCGTTGCCGGTGCCCCTGGTGACCAGGACGTTCTCCGGGCCGACCGGCACGGCCCTGGCCCGGCGCAGGTGGTCGGCGAGCAGCTCCCTGAGGCGCGGCAGGCCGTACGGGTCGGACGTGCCCCTGAGAGGAAGGTCGCCGGCGCTGCGCCAGGCGCGTTTCCAGGCGGCCCTGTCGTAGTCGCGCACCCAGGGGGTGCCGGGGGTGAGGTCGATCAGGTCGCCCGGCGTCGCGGGACGCCGGTCCGCGTTCTCGTCCGGACGCCATGCGCCGGGAGACGTGCCGTCCGGATGCCAGGCCGCCCGGGGGGTTTCCCTGCGCGGGGTGTCGGAGGGGGCCACGAAGGTGCCCGAGCCGTGCCGTCCCTCCAGCCAGCCTTCCGCGTAGAGCTGCTGGTACGCCTCCGTGACCACGGTCCGGCTGACCACGAGCTGCGCCGCGAGGCCGCGCGATGACGGCAGCCGCTCCCCCGGCGCGAGAGTCCCCGCCAGCATGGCGTGCCGCAGCCAGTCCGTGAGCTGCGCCGAGAGTGGCGTGGACGACTCCCTCGACAGGGATACGGGCAGGTCGACGAGGGTACGCACGGAAGTGGTCTCCGGGAAGCGGTCGGTAGTGGCCCTATAGGATAAGTCCACTTTCGCACTAGCGTCGACGGCATGCTCTCCACCACACCCCGCACCACGCTCGGCCGCGAGAAGCACCGTGGCAGCACCGACAGGAACGACCTGTACGAGGTGCTCGACACCGGGCTCGTCTGCCACCTGGGCGTGGTGGTCGACGGCCATCCCATGGTGGTGCCGACGGGGTACGGCCGCATCGGCGACACCCTCTACCTGCACGGCTCCACGGGCGCCCAGTCGCTGCGCGCGGGCGGCGGCGCGGAGGTGTGCGTCACGGTCACCCACGTCGACGGCCTGGTGCTGGCCCGCTCGGTGTTCAACCACTCCTTCAACTACCGCTCGGCGATCATCTACGGCCACGCCAGGCTGGTGACGGACCCCGAGGAGCGGCTGGAGGGGCTCCGCGCCCTGACCGAGCAGCTCGCCCCCGGCCAGTGGGAGTACGTGCGCCAACCGTCGCGCAAGGAGCTGGCCGCGACGGCGGTGCTGGCCCTGTCGCTGGATGAGGCGTCCGTCAAGCTGCGGCGCGGCGGGCCCAACGACGAGGAGGAGGACTACGCGCTGCCCGTCTGGGCCGGGGTGCTGCCTCTGGTGACGGCCTGGGGCAAGCCGGTAGCGGACGAGATGCTCCCAGAAGGTATCGATGTACCTGTTCACATCAGCGGCCGGTAGTAGTTCCATAAATCAGGAGCCACCTGGCAAACCCGGCTGCTAGCTCACGCGTCTCATCAGGTGGGCCGACTCCTGATGGGGGATGCCATGGAGTGGAGCGCTCCCGGATACACCGAGGTCAAGCAGCTCGGATCGGGTGTCAGCGGTCGTGTCGTGCTGGCGGTGCACGACGAGACCGGGGTGAAGGTCGCCGTCAAATACCTCTCCGAGAGGATGCTGCGCGACCCGGTGGCGCTGTCGAGGTTCCAGTCGGAGGCCCGGCTGCTGACCACGTTACGGGACCAGAACATCGCCACGATGTGGGAGTACATCCAGACCCGCGACGGCGCGGCCATCGTGATGGAGCTGGTCAACGGCGTCTCGCTGCGCGCCCTGCTGCGCGAGAACGGCACGACGGGGCCGGAGGCGGCCCTGGTCGTGCTCAAGGGCTCGCTGCTCGGGCTGGCCAGGGCGCACCGCGCCGGCGTCGTCCACAAGGACTACAAGCCGGAGAACGTCGTCGTCAGGGACGACGGGGTCAGCAAGCTCGTCGACTTCGGCGTCGCCGTGCGGCAGGGTACGATCACGCACCCCGAGGGGACTCCCCCCTACATGGCCCCCGAGCTGTGGGAGGGACGGCCCGCCTCCCCTGCCACGGACGTGTACGCGGCCACGGTGACCTTCTTCGAGTGCCTGACCGGGCACCGCCCCTACCGCTCGACCGAGCCGAGCGTCCTCGGCTACCAGCACAAGCACGCCCCGATCCCGGTCCACGACGCGCCGGGGGCGGTGCGCGCGCTGATCCTGCGCGGACTGGCCAAGGACCCGGCGGCCCGGCCTGCCGGCGCCGACGCGTTCGTCCGCGAACTGGAGGAGACGGCCAGGGCCGCGTTCGGCGAGGACTGGGAGGAGCGCGGGAAACGGCGGCTGGTCGCGCTGGTGGCGCTGCTCGCCCTGCTGCTGCCCGTCCCCCAGACCCCGCCCGCGGAGGTCTCGACCAGCCTGGGACGCACGGTCTTCCGCAGGGTGCGGCGCAGGCGCTCGTCCAGCCATTCGGCAGGCCGCTCGGTGAGCCGTTCCATGGGCCGCTCAGTGGGCCGCTCGGTGGGACGGGCGGTCAGGCACCACGCCGTGCGCATGGCGATGGGCGTCACCCTGGCCGCGGCCGTGGCCATCGCCGCGGTCGTCGCGCTGTCGAGCAGGGAACGCGCCGCGACGCCGTTCGACGTGGCGGCGGCGGGACCTCCCACCTCGCAGGCCCCGGCCGAGCTGGCCTCGCCACCGCCTGAGACGCCGTCCGACATGGCGAGCCCCGAGGAGAGCCCGTCGGCCGAGCCCTCGGCCGTGGCGCCGCCCACCCGCACCAGGCGGCAGTCCGTCGTGCCGCCTCCGGCGACGCGCACGCCGAAGCCCACCGTCACGCCGGCGGTCACGAGGACCCCGACCAGGTCGGCCACTCCCAAGCCGACCCCGAAGGCGACCCCGAAGGCGACGCCCAAGCCGACGCCCAAGGCGACGCCCAAGGTGACACCCAAGCCGACGCCCAAGGTGACGCCCACCGTCACGCCGACGATCACGCAGACCGTGACGCCCACGCCGATCACCTCGGTCTCCGCGCTGAGCGTGGGCGGGCTCGCGGTCGACGGCGACTCCGTGGCCAGCGGGACGTTCTCCGTCCGCGCCACCGGCACCGCGCCCATCACCGCGACCGCGACCTGGGCCGTGGCGGGCGACACCGTCGCGACCCGGCGCCTCAGGCTCGGCGGCGCGCAGGCCTACACCCGCACGCTCACCCACGCCTTCGGCGAGCGTCCGTGTGGGCAGGACGTCACGCTGACGGTCACCACCACGCCCGCCGCCCCCGGCGGCGCCAGGACGGCCACCACCGCCGTGCCGCCCTGCCCGACGGAGGTGAGCGGGCTGCGGGTGGCGCTCCGCATGGACGCGCCGCCGGACGCTGACGCCCTGGCCCAGGTCGGCGTGGTCACCAGCGGCACTGGCGCGGTGCCCGTCGAGGTGTCGTTCCGCGTCAACGGAGACGAGGTCGGGACCCGTTCCGCCACCCTGTCCGGCCGGACGTCCTACAGCAGGCAGTTCAGCCAGGGCTTCAAGACCCGCCCGTGCGGCGCGACCGTGTCGGTCGTGGTGCGCGCGGGAGACAGGCAGGCCACCGCGCGGACCGAGGTCTCCTGCCCGCCCGGGGTGAAGCGGATCACGGTCACGCGGGCCTCGCTCAGCCCTCGCGGGGTCGCCTCCGCCGTGATCTCCGTCACCACGGACAACGAGCAGCCGGTCCGGCTGAACGTCTCGTTCTCCGTCGGCGGCAGGATCGCCGGCACCGAGACGTTCGAGCTGTCAGGACGGACGGAGTACTCCCAGGTGGTCAGCCACACCTTCGGCGAACTGCCCTGCGGCACGTCCTGGCTGGTGGAGGCGGCGAGCCGACCGCAGGCGGACAACGGCGGTGACAAGGGCGGCGGACGGACGCCTGACTGCCAGTCAGAGGAGCCGAAGACGCCGGCGCCGGAAACCCCCGGGACCATCGACTGACGACACATTTCCTGACTTGTCCGAACTGGTAGCGGGAAAAGGGTTGCCGCTGGTTAAGCTACGGTTCGTCTGATGAGGGTGGGGGCCCAGACGTCTCGCGAGGAGCACCTTATGGATGGGCAGTGGGGGGTTCCCGGCTACACGGAGGTCCGAGAGCTCGGCACCGGGGCCGGCGGCCGGGTGGTGCTCGCCCGGCGCGACCACGACGGCACCGAGGTCGCCATCAAGTACCTCTCCGACCGGCTGAGAATCGACGTGAGCTTCGTCGCCCGCTTCCGGCACGAGGCCCGCCTGCTCGGCACGCTGCGCACCCCGCACAACGCCCAGCTCATCGACTACGTCGAGAGCAGCGAGGGCGCGGCCATCGTCATGGAGCTGGTCAACGGGGTGTCGCTGCGGGAGATCCTGCGGTCCGAGGGGCCCACGGGGCCCGAAGCCGCGCTCGCGGTGCTCAAGGGCTCGCTGCAGGGCCTGGCCGCCGCGCACTCGATCGGCGTCGTGCACCGCGACTTCAAGCCCGAGAACGTGATGGTGCAGGACGACGGCGCTAGCAAGCTCGTCGACTTCGGCATCGCGGTCCGGGCGGGCGAGGGCGCGAGCGCCGCGGGCACCCCGCCCTACATGGCCCCCGAGCAGTGGTCGGGAGGCTCCGCCGCGCCCGCGACCGACGTCTACGCCGCCACCGTGGTCTTCTTCGAGTGCCTCACCGGCGCCCGTCCCTTCCGCGCGTCCAACGTCGCGGCGCTCGCCCGTCAGCACCACAGCACGCCGCCGCCGGTCCAGGAGGTGCCGGAGCCGCTGCAGGGGCTGGTCGAGCGCGGCCTGGCCAAGCACCCCGCCGACCGGCCGTCGTCCGCCGAGACGTTCCTGGCCGAGTTGGAAGAGGTCGCAGGCAGGGCGTACGGGGCCGACTGGGAGGAGCGCGGCCGCCACCGGCTGGCCAGGCTCGCGGGGCTGCTGCTCCTGCTCTTCCCCAGCGCGCCCGAGGCACCGGTCGAGGTGCAGACCTCGCTCGCGGAGACCACCTTCGCCGACCCTCCCGGGCTGCTGAGCAGGCTCCCGATGAAGATCCTGATCGGCACCGTCTCGCTGGGCGTGGTGATCGGCGTAGCCGTGGTGCTCGTGAACGCCATCGACGTCGACCCCGTCCTGCAGGCACAGACCTCGCAGGTGACGCCGAGCACGGCCGCGCCGGGAACCGAGCCTCCCGCCACCGAGGAGCCGTCCGACGAGCCGACGGAGCCGTCGGAGGACGACCCCACACCCACACCCACACCGGACAAGACGACACTGCAGCCGACACCGCGTACGACGCAGCCGGCCACCGCCGTCACCTCCTCTCCGAAGCCCGTCACCAAGTCGCCCACCCCCAAGCCGAGCAGGACCAGGACCGTCAGGCCCACCCCCACCCCGGTCAGGACGACCGTGAAGGCCACCCCCACGGAGTCGCCGGACCCTGAGCTCACCGGCAGGTCCGGGGTGGACAACACCGGGACGACCCCGCCCAGGCAGCCGTCCTCGCAGCCCACGACCGCGTCGCCGACCGTCAGGCCCACGCGTCCCGACACCCCGCCGCCCAGCTCCGAGCCGCCAGGCGGCGGTGAGACCCCGACGAACACCGGCAGGGTGCCCGGCGAGCCGACGCCCGCGCCCGAGATCGAGCAGCCGGGCAGCACCCCGGCGGCGCTGCTGGCGCTGGGCCTGGTGACGTCCGGCACGGTTCCGGTCACACTTGCGGTGAAACGCCGTATGGCGGGACGGCACCGGCGAAGGCGCTAGCAGCGCTAGGGGGCGGCGGCGATGAACAACGCGGGGAACAACGCGACCAACGGGATCGCCGGCTTCCGGCTCACCGAGCACACCTGGATCACCGAGCTGGGCAACTGGATCGACGCGATCTCGCCTGACGGCCGCCGGGCCGGAGCGCTGCTGTTCGACCCGAAGATCGTCGGGCTGCCGGGCGTGCGCGACCGGGTCGTGGCGGCGGTCATGACCGACCAGCGGCTCGTGCTCGGCGGGCTCGCGGGCTTGATCCCGGTGGCGGACGTGGTGGCGGCGGGCGAGCAGGTGTGGCTGCTCACCGCGCAGGCGGTCAGCCCGACCGTGTCGGACCTGCTGTCGGCCGGGCCGATCGACCCGGGCGGGGCGGCTGCGGTGCTGGCCGAGACGGCGCAGACGCTGCTCGCGCTGCACGCGGCGGGTGTCACGCACGGCTCGGTGCATCCGGGCACGGTGGTGGTCACGGCCGAGGGCGCATCCCTGCTCTCCGAGCGTGGCCTGGCGGACGCGCTCAGGGGGCAGGCGTCCATGCCGGAGCGGGACGCGGCGTCCTGGGCGGCGCTGGCACGCGGGCTGGC
>NZ_JBEXUP010000092.1:0-36802 GCF_040614375.1 Nonomuraea sp. NPDC005983 | reverse complement strand
CGTGAAGCCCGACTCCAGGGTGGCCTGCGTCGCCAGGGTGCGGGCCAGCTCCGAGGTGGTGGTGCCGCCGTTCATGCCGACCACCGCTCCCGGCACCGCGACGGGGGCGGCTACGTCCTCGACAACGGCCTGCTCAGGGTGGAGATCGACGGGCGCGGCCTGGTCGTCTCGGTGTTCGACGGGCGGGAGGTGATCGCGCCCGGACGGGCCGCCAACCTCCTGCAGCTCCACCCCGACTTCCCCAACATGTGGGACGCCTGGGACGTGGACGAGTTCTACCGCAACACCGTCACCGACCTGGTCGACGCCGACGAGGTGACGCCCGGCGACGACCCGGGATCGGTCCGCGTCGTCCGCTCCTTCGGCTCGTCGACGGTCACCCAGGTGCTCGCCCTCCCGTCCGGCGTCAAGCGGCTCGACATCAGCACCGAGGTCGACTGGCACGAGACCGAGAAGTTCCTCAAGCTGGCCTTCCCGCTGGACGTGCGGGCCGAGCGGTACGCCTCCGAGACCCAGTACGGCCACTCCTACCGCGCCACCCACACCAACACCAGCTGGGAGGCGGCCAAGTTCGAGGCGTGCAACCACCGTTTCGTCCACCTGGAGGAGCCGGGCTGGGGTGTCGCGCTGGTCAACGACGCGACCTACGGCCACGACGTGACCCGCACGGTCCGCGCGTCCGACTCGGGGACGACGACCACGGTCCGGGCTTCCCTGCTGCGCGCGCCGCGCTTCCCCGACCCCGAGACCGACCAGGGCGTGCACCGCTTCCGCCACGCGCTCGTGCCTGGCGCCACGATCGGTGACGCCGTCCGTGAGGGGTACTTCATCAACCTTCCGGAACGGCGGGTTCCCGGCGACGCCGAGGTGGCGCCGCTGGTGACGGTCGAGGACGACGCGGTCGTCGTGACGGCCGTCAAGCTGGCCGACGACGAGAGCGGCGACGTCGTCATCCGCTTCCACGAGTCGCGCGGCGGGCGCGCCGTCGCCCGCGTGACGGCCGGGTTCGAGGTCGCGGACGTCACGGTGACCGACCTGCTGGAACGCCCGCTCGCCGGGGCGGCCGGACCGCGGCGCGAGGGCGGCACGGTGACGCTGCCGCTGCGGCCCTTCGAGCTGGTCACGCTGCGCGTGAAGCGGGCCTGAAACGCCTTCCGGTCGGGTGGTGCGGCGCTGAGCGACGTCGCCGGCCGTGCGTGAAACGAGGTCGCGCCACCCGACCGTAAACCGGCGCGCCGGGCGCCGGCCGCCCGGCGCCGTCGCCCTGGCGAGCCGCCCGGCCGGCGTCAGGCCCCTTCCGGGGTAAACCGTTCTTGCTTGCCCCTTGGTTCACACGGGCGACACCAGCTGCCGATAATCGACAGAAATAACGCGGCGAGATGGGGCAAACAACGCATGGACGGCCCTCGCGGGGTGGAGCGGATGCTGACCGGATTGCTGGAGTCCGGCCAGCAGGCGACTTTGGAGCAACTGCCCGCTCTGGTCGCCAGGCACGCCCCCCAGGCGGGCATCGAAGAGGTGCTCATCTACCTCGCCGACCTGCAGCAGAACACGCTGCGCAGGCTCACGGGCCACGGGGGTGGCGCGCCGCGGTGCGCGGACGGCGCGGCTCCCGCGGAGCTGCGGATCGACTCGACGTACGCGGGCCGGGCCTTCCAGGAGGTCCGCATCCTGCACAAGCCGGATGAGTCGGGCATGGGGTGCTGGTGGGTGCCTCTGCTGAACGGCACCGAACGGCTGGGCGTGCTGCGCGTCCGCGCCGGCGGCGACGGGGAGGAGCACGGCGGGGAGATCCGCCAGCTCGCGTCGCTGGTCGCGCTGCTGGTGGTCAGCAAGCGCTCCTACAGCGACTGCTACCCGCGTCTGGTCAGGTCGCGGCCGATGAACGTCGCGGCCGAGATGCTCTGGCGGCTCATGCCGCCGCTGACGTTCTCCAACCGCGAGGTGACGATCAGCGGAGTGCTGGAGCCCGCCTACGAGATCGGAGGGGACGCCTTCGACTACGCGGTGGACGACGACGCCGTCCACCTGTCGATCTTCGACGCGATGGGACACGACCTGGCCGCCGGGCTCACCGCCAACCTCACCCTGGCGGCCTGCCGCAACCTGCGCCGGCAGGGCCTGGACCTGGCGAGCAACAGCAAGGGCATCGAAGCCCTGCTGCTGGAGGAGTTCGGGCACGCCACCCGCTTCGTCACCGCGATCCTGGCCGACTTCGACCTGCGCACCGGCGTCCTCACCTGGGTGAACCGCGGCCACCACCCGCCGGTGCTCATCCGGGGCGGACGCTGGATCAGCACGCTGGACTGCCCGCCGGCCCACCCCCTCGGGCTCGGCCTGGACATGCCCGTCACGGTCTGCAGCGAGCAACTCGAACCCGGCGACCGCCTGCTCCTCTACACGGACGGCATCATCGAAGCCGGCGGCAGCGAGGGCAAGGAGTTCGGCCTGCCCCGGTTCGTCGAGTTCATCCTGCGGCACAGCGCCTCGCGCCTGCCGGTACCCGAGACGCTGCGCCGCCTGATCAAGGACGTCCTCGCCCACCACGAAGGCAGGCTCCAGGACGACGCGACCGTCCTGCTCACCGAATGGCACGGCCGCGCCGAGCCCGAGGTGCGGCAGGAGCTGCTCGGGCAGTACGCGATCCCCAACCGGTCGTGCTCGGCCCTGCCGGAGGGGCGCATGGCGCGCTCGCAGTCCTGACGCGGGGTCGCTGTATCGTCCCCGTTGTGAATGGCGTCGAACTGTTCCTGCTCGGCCGGACGCTGATGAAGATCGGCGAGGAGGCCATGCCGACCGAGGGCATCGGTGAGCAGTCCACCAGCGTGCGGACCGTCCTGATCGTGGTGAGCGACGTGCGCGGGCATCCCGGCACGTCCGTGGGGGAGATCGTGTCGCGGACGGGGCTGCCGCAGAGCGCCGTGTCGGCGGCCGTCGCGCGGCTGCGCGCCGCCGGGGCGGTCGAGACCATGACCGACCCCGCCGACCGCCGCCGCCTGCTGATCCGCGAGGCTCCGCAGGCGTCGGAGCGGGTGACGGAGGTCAGGGCGGCGTCCATCGACGACGCGGTCGCCGCGGCGCTGGGCACGGACGACCCGCAAGCCGTGGGGGAGACCGTGGCGGCCCTGGAGGCGCTCGCCCGCCGTCTCATCCCGAAGACCCTCACCCGCGACTGACTCCCCACCTTCGGAGCACTCAAATGCATCATTCTTGATACATCAAATCAGATGCATTATCGTGAGAGCCTCCTCGTGAAAGGGACCTCTCATGGAGCAGACCGGCCACCTCCGCGTTCCCGGAGCCACGCTGTACTACGAGGTTCGCGGCTCCGGCCCGGCCCTGCTGATCTCGCAGAGCGGCGACGGCGACGCCAACCGCAGCGACGACCTGGTGGCGCAGCTCGTCGCCGACCACACGGTGATCACCTACGACCGCCGTGGCCTCTCGCGCAGCGTCCTCGACACCCCCGGCGGGAAGGCCGGCATCGCCCAGCACGCCGACGACGTGCACCGCCTGCTGGCCGCCCTCACCGACGAGCCCGTGACCATGCTGGGGTGCAGCCTCGGCGCCGTCATCGGGCTGCACCTCGCCGTGACCCATCCCGGCCGGCTGACTGCGCTCGTCGCGCACGAGCCGGTCGCGCCCTGGCTCCTGCCCGGCGACGAGCGCGCGCGGCACGTCCGCGAGCTGGTGGAGATCCAGGACGTCCACGAACGCGAGGGGCTGGCCGCGACCTTCGCGGAGATCGCCAGGGTCCTCGGCATCGACCCGCACCACCAGGACACCGAGCCGGACCTGACCCCGCAGCCGATGACCCCGCGGCGTGCCGAGAACTTCGCCTTCTTCGTCAGGAACGACTTCACGGCCGTCGTCGAGGACGCCCTCGACCTCGCGGCGGTGGCGGCGCTGAAGGACGGCGGCCCCCGCATCGTGCCCGCCGCCGGACGCACCACGCCGCACGCCGTCTTCGACCACCGCTGCGCCGAGGAACTGGCCGCGCTGGTCGGCGCCGACCTGGTGGAGTTCCCGGGCGGCCACAACGGCAACACCACCCACCCCCGCGCGTACGCAGCCACCCTCCGCGCCATCACCCGCTAGGGAGTGGTGATCGACTTCGCGGCCTCCTCCCGGCGGCCGACCAGGCGGCGGCCCCGCTCACCTCGCGTGGCGACTGCGAGCGGTCCCCCGGCGAGGCGGGGACGGCGCCGCTCTGGTCAGGGGCGTGGGATGTTGCGCAGGTTGGCGCGGGCGAGCTGGATCATCCGCCCGACTCCGCCGTTGAGCACGATCTTGCTCGTCGACACCGCGAAGCCGGTCAGTTGCCGGCGGGTGATGCGGGGCGGCATGGACAGCGCGTTCGGGTCGGTGACGACGTCGAGGAGCGCCGGGCCCGGGTGGTCCAGCGTCTCGCGCAGCGCGTCCCGCACGTCCCTGGGATCCTCGACCCGGACGCCGTGCGCCCCGGCCGCGCGGGCGATCGCCGCGTAGTCGGTGTGCGGGTAGGACGTGGCGTGCGGCGGCATCCCCGCCACCAGCATCTCCAGCTCCACCATGCCGAGCGACGAGTTGTCGAAGATCACCACTTTGACCGGAAGGTCGTACTGCACCAGGGTGAGGAAATCGCCCATCAGCATCGAGAAGCCGCCGTCGCCGGACATGGAGACGACCTGACGGCCCCGGTCGAGCAGCTGCGCGCCGATCGCCTGGGGCATCGCGTTGGCCATCGACCCGTGGTTGAACGAGCCGATGACCCGGCGGCGGCCGTTCGGGGTCAGGTAGCGCGCCGCCCAGATGTTGCACATGCCGGTGTCGACGGTGAAGATCGCGTCGTCGGCGGCCTCCTCGTCGAGGATCGCGGCGACGTACTCCGGATGGATCGGCCGCTGCCGCTCGACGTTGCGCGTGTACGCCGCGACGACCCCCTCCAGCGCGTCGGCGTGCTTGTTCAGCATCCGGTCGAGGAAGCGGCGGTCGCTCTTCTCCCGCACCCGGGGGATGAGCGCGCGCAGCGTCTCCCGGACGTCACCCCAGATGGCCAGGTCGAGTTTGGACCGGCGGCCCAGGTGCTCGGCCCGCACGTCCACCTGGACGATGGACACGTCATCGGGCAGGAAGGCGGCGTAGGGGAAGTCCGTGCCCAGCAGGAGGAGCAGGTCCGCCTCGTGCATCGCGTCGTAGGCGGCGCCGTACCCCAGCAGCCCGGACATGCCGACGTCGAACGGGTTGTCGTACTGGATCCACTCCTTGCCGCGCAGCGCGTGCCCGACCGGCGACTTGATCCGCTCGGCGAGCGCCATGACCTCCGAGTGGGCGCCGGCCGTCCCGCTGCCGCAGAACAGCGTGACCTTCTCGGCCTCGTCGATCATGCGGGCCAGCGCGGCGACCTCGTCATCGCCCGGACGGACGGCGGGCCGCCGGGTGGCCATCGCCAGCTCGGTGGTCACCTGCGGCGCGTCCTGCCCGGCGGTGTCGCCTGACATGCTCACCACGGCCACGCCCGAGCGGCCGACCGCGTGCTGGATCGCCGTCAGCAGCACCCGCGGCATCTGGTCCGGATGCGAGATCAGCTCCGAGTAGTGGCTGCACTCGGCGAACAGCCGGTCCGGGTGGGTCTCCTGGAAGTAGACGGTGCCGATCTCGGCGCTGGGGATGTGCGCGGCCAGGGCCAGCACCGGCGCCATGCTCCGGTGGGCGTCGTACAGGCCGTTGATCAGGTGGAGGTGGCCGGGCCCGCAGCTGCCCGCGCACGCGGTGAGGCGCCCCGACAGCTGCGCTTCCGCTCCCGCCGCGAAGGCGGCGCTCTCCTCGTGCCGCACCTGGACCCACTCGATCGCGGAGCTGCGGCGGACGGCGTCGGTGACGGGGTTGAGGCTGTCGCCGACGACGCCGTACAGCCGCTTGACCCCGGCCCGCGTGAGAGTGTCGACGAACTGCTCCGCGACGGTCTGCCTAGCCATGCGGTGAAGCCCCCTGTCCGTGTGGCGATCCCCTCGGCCCGGTCTCCAGGTCGGCGCGTTCTCGGCCGGGGCAGGAGGGACGCGCCCGGCGTGCCTGTGCCCGGCAACGGATGAGGGCACGCCAAAGGCGGGCTAAAGCTTCCTCTCCCCGCGGGACGCCGGTGCCGCCGTGTGAGGCGCGAGCGCTCGCAGGCCCCAGGCGGGCCGGTGGGAAAGCAATGACAAACTTCGCAAAATGTTACGTTTGACCCTAGGAGCGACTGCAGGCATGCCGGAGCATGGTAGATGTCCGAATCGTACCGTTTGGGGGTGATTCTCGTGAAGGTGAAGGAGAGTCACGAGCTCCGATGGGGCGGCATGGCCGGTATCGCCGCGATCGTGATCGCGATCATTGGGCGGCTGGTGATGGGAAACGCTCCGAAGGTCATGGAGTCGTCCACGACGATCGCCGGGTTCCTGCTCCAGTACCGGACCCAGGTCCTGCTCGGGTCGCTGCTCCTCGGCATCGCCACGATGCTGTTCCTGTGGTTCGGCATCGCCATGGCCACCGCCTTCCGGCGGGCCGACGAGGTCAGCGACACGCCCGCGATGGTCCTGGCCGGCTACGTGCTCCTCGCCGCGCTGGGGTTCGTCGGGGTGTCCCTGCTCGCGGGCATGACCTACTCCTTGACCGCGCACCGGTCCCTCATGGCCCTCGCAGGCGGGCCGTACACCGCGGTGACGGTGATGGGGGCGATCTCCGGCATCGCCGTGGCGGCCACGTTCGGCGCCACGGCCGCCGCCATCATGCGCACCCACGTGTTCCCGATGTGGATGGCGTGGTGCGCCATCGCCGTCGCCGTGGTCCAGCTGCTGGCCGCGTTCGCGGTGGGAAGCGTGGGAGGTGTGTTCGGGCCCGACAGCCTGCTGGTGGGGGTGCTCCCCGGAGTGCTCACGGCGCTGTGGGTGCTGGCCGCGAGCTGGATGCTCATCCGCGAGCACCTGCCGATACCCGCCGCCGGCGCCAGGCCGGTGATGGGTCACTAGCCGAGCGTCCGCAGCCGGCCGGATCGGCTGTACCCGTCACCTCGCCGAGAACGGGACGGTGACGGAGGCCTGCGCGAACGAGCGGGCCCCGAGAGTCTCCCGGGGCCCGCTCGCTTGTCATGACAGTCGTTGTGCCTTGCTGAGCAGCCGCTGCGCCAGCACCACCAGCGCCAGAAAGGCGCCGCTCACCACCTGCTGGAAGGCCGACGTCAGGTTGCCCACCTGGTTGATCAGGCTCTGGATCACCCCGAGCAACAGCACCCCCGCCACCGTCCCCGTGATGCCGCCCGCTCCTCCGGTCAGCAGGGTGCCGCCGATCACCACGGCGGCGATGACGTCCAGTTCGAGGCCGATGCCGAGGATGGTGACGCCCGAGGACAGCCGGGCGGCGTTCAGCGCCCCGGCCAGGCCCGCGAGCAGGGCCGACATGACGTACACCGACACCTTGGTGCGGGCGACGGGGACGCCCATGAGGGCCGCCGCCTGCTCGTTGCCGCCGATGGCGTAGACGTTCTGGCCGAAGCCGGTCCGTTGCAGCAGCACCATCGCCGCCAGCGCCAGTGACGCGGTGATGTAGACGGGGTAGGTGAGGCCGAGCAGCTCACCCTGCCCAAGGGCGGCGAACGCGGGATTTTTCACCAAGTAGGTGGTGGCACCTTCGTCCGAGAGGGCGAGCATCAGACCTCGGACACCCAACAAACCGGCCAATGTCACGATAAAAGGCGCCATCCCGGTGCGGGCGATGATCAAGCCCTGGACGAGGCCGACGACCCCGCAGGCCGCCAGCGGCAGCGCCAGGGCGACGAACAGGCCGTACTGCGAACCGTAGGCCGCCAGCACGCCGCCCAGGACGAACAGCGACCCCACCGACAGGTCGATCCCGCCGCTGATGATGACGAACGTCATCCCGATCGCGATGATCGCCAGGAACGAGGACGAGACCACGACGCTGGCCGCGTTACCCGCCGTGGCGAAGGAGTCGAAGGCCAGGCTGCCCACGAGCACCAGCAGGGCCAGCACCATGAGCGCGCCGTGCTGCTGCAGCAGGCGGCTCACCTGCTCACGGGTGACGGTCATCGGGTCCCACGCTCCCTCGTCGCGTAGACGGCTGCCAGGATGATGACCGCCTGGACCATCTGGGTCCACGACTGCGGCAGGTTGTGCTTGATCAACGTCGCCGACAGCAACTGCATGAGCAGGGCGCCCATGACGGTGCTGAGCACCCTGATCCGCCCCCCGGTCAGCGGCGTCCCGCCCACCACGACGGCGGTGATCGCCGACAGCTCGATGAACAGCCCGAGCGAGGTCGGGTCACTGGCCTGCAGCCGGGCCGTGGCCAGCACGCCCGCGAGCGCGGCCAGCAGCCCGGAGATGACGTAGACGAGCAGCAGAACCCGCTTGACCGGCAGCCCAGACAGCTCGCTCGCCGACCGGTTGCCGCCGATCGCGACGACCTGCCTGCCGAAGGTGGTGCGCCGCACCACGAACAGCATCACCAGCGTCAGCGCCGCCGCGATCAGCACGATGACCGGGATCCCGGCCACCGAGCTGCTGCCCAGCGCGATCAGGTCCGGGTTCCTGAACTCGACGAGCTGGGGCACGAGCATGTTCGCCAGGCCGCGCACGCCGACCAGCAGCGCCAGCGTGGCGACGATCGGCTGCACCCCGACATAGGCGACCAGGGCCCCGCCCGCCGCCCCGACGACGCCCCCGCCGACCACGGCCACGATCAACGCGGGCGGCCAGCCGTACCCCAGGTAGAGCACGACGAGGGCGGCTGCGAGCGCCATGACGGAGCCCACAGACAGGTCGATGCCCTGCGTGCCGATCACCAGCGCCATGCCGAGCGAGACGATCACGATGGGCGTGACCTGGACGAGCTGGGTGCGGAAGTTGGACGCGTCCATGAAGTGCGGCGTGAACAGCACGTTGAACAGCAGCAGCACCAGCACCGCGGCGTACACGCCGTAGTCCTGCACCCAGCGGAAGACCCGTTCAGCCATCGGACTGCTCCGCGATCGTTGCCATGATCCTCTCCTCGGTCACGTCGTCGCCGGACAGCTCGCCGGCGACCGCGCCCTCGCGCAGCACGAGGATCCGGTCGGCGCCCTCGACCAGTTCCTCCAGGTCGGAGGAGATCAGCAGCACGCCGAGCCCCTCCTCGGCCAGTTCGTCGATCAGTGCCTGCACCTCGGCCTTGGCGCCGACGTCGATGCCGCGCGTGGGCTCGTCGAGCAGCAGCACCTTGGGCCGGACGGCGAGCCAGCGGGCCAGCAGCACCTTCTGCTGGTTGCCGCCGGACAGCTCCGAGACGAGCTGGTGCGGCGAGGCCGCCTTGATCCTCAGCCTCCGCATGAAGATCTCGACGACCCGGTCGATCTTCGCGTCGGACACCACGCCCGCCGTGCCCAGGGACGGCAGCGCGGCCAGCGCGATGTTCTCCCGCACGGACAGCGTCGGGATGATCCCCTCGGCCTTGCGGTCCTCGGGCAGCAGGCTGACGCCCGCGCGGATGGCCGCCGTCGTGGAGCCGCTGCGCAGCGGCAGCCCGGCCACCAGCACCTGCCCGCCGTCCAGCGGCATCGCTCCGACGATCGCCTTGGCGGTCTCGGTACGGCCCGCGCCAAGCAGCCCGCCGAGCCCGACGACCTCGCCCGGCCTGACCGAGACGTCCACCCCGTCGAGCACGTGCTGCCGGGTCAGCCCGCGCGCCTCGACCACCGGCGGAACGAGCCCGTCCGAGGAGCCGGCGGCGCGGTGGCGCTCGCGCGAGAACCGGGTCATCCCCTCCGAGCGCACCTCGCTCAGGTCGCGTCCCAGCATGAGCGAGATGAGCTTCAGCCTCTCCAGCGGGGCGAGCGGCCCGGTGTGCGCGACACGGCCGTCCCGCAGCACAGTGACCTGGTCGCACACCTGGTACAGCTCGTCGAGCCGGTGGCTGACGTACATGACCGCGATCCCGCCGTCACGCAGCCGTCTGATCACCCCGAAGAGCGTCTCGACCTCGCGCGGTTCGAGGGAGGAGGTGGGCTCGTCCATGATGACCGCCCGCGCGTCGGTCGACACGGCCCTGGCCAGGGCGACCATCTGCTGAGCCCCGACGCCGAGGCTCCGCAGTGGCCGTCTGACGTCGGTCTCGACCCCGTATCCGGCGAGGACGCGCTCCGCCTCGCCGTACATCCGCGCGGCGTCGATGACGCCGAAGCGGCCCCGCGGCTCGCGCCCGAGCAGCAGGTTGCGCGCCACGCTCATCATCGGGACGAGGTTGACCTCCTGGTAGATGGTGGAGATCCCGGCGCGCTGTGCCTCCATCGGGGTGCCGAAGGCGGCGGGCCGGCCCTGATAGCGCAGCTCGCCGCCGTCCGGTTGGTACACGCCGGTGAAGACCTTGATCAGCGTCGACTTGCCCGCGCCGTTCTCCCCCACGAGGGCGTGCACCTCGCCCGGGTGAAGGGCGAGGGACACGCCGTCGAGAGCGAGCACGCCGGGGAAGCGCTTGCTGACCCCGTCGGCCTCGAGAACCGGTTCCGTGCCGGCCAAGTCAGTACGCCTCACCGAGGGAGTCCTTGGCGTTGCCGGTGTCGTAGTCGCGGTCGGAGATGACGACCTTGTCGGGGATGGGCCGGCCGTCGAGGAACTTCTGGGCGGTCTCGAAGGCCAGCGGGCCGAAGCGGGGGTTCGACTCGATGACCGCGTGCAGCCAGCCGTCGGCGATGCCCTGGACGGCGCTGCGCGTGCCATCGACTGACACGATCTTGATGGTGCCCGGCTCCTTGCCCGCGCCCTTCAGCGCCGTGACGGCGCCGAGCGCCATCTCGTCGTTCTCGGCGTAGATGCCGTTGATATCGGGGTTGGACTGGATGAGCTGCTCGGTGACCTGCTGGCCCTTCTCGCGGGCGAATTCGCCGGTCTGCTCGAAGGAGATCTGGATATCCGGTGCCTTCTCCTTGATCCGGTCCTTGAAGCCGTTCGTCCGCTCGGTGGTGACGTTGTTGCCGGGCGCGCCGAGCAGAATGGCGACCTTGCCCTTGCTCGACAGGGCGTCGATCATGCGATCGGCGGCCCGCTTGCCCTGCTCGTAGAAGTCGGAGCCGATGAACGTCAGGTAGTCGCCGCACGGCTTGGCGTTGATCTTCCTGTCCACCGTGATGATCGGGATCTTCTTGGCCGCCGCCTGCTGGAGCACCGGTTCCCAGCCGTCGGAGTTGAGCGGTGCGATGACCAGCAGCTTCACGCCTTGGGCGATGAGCTGCTGCACGTCGGTGATCTGCTTGGAGAACTGCGACTGGGCGTTGGTGACCTTGAGGTCGGCGATGCCGAGCTTGGCCGCCTCGTCCTTGATCGACTTGGTCTCGGCGATGCGGAACGGGTTGGCCTCCTTCTCCGATTGGGAGAAGCCGACGGTGGCCGACTTGAGGTCGAACGTGGTGCCGCCGAACTGCTGCAGGGTGCAGGTCGGCCCGGCCGAGTCGCTGGGCGTCTGTACGACCTGCTTCCCGGCCGTGCTGGTGGCGGCGGGCGCGCTCTGCGGCTCCTCCGACTTGGCGCACGCGGAGGCGGTGAGGAGGACGGCCAGCGCTAAGGATGCCGTCCGGATATAGGGGGGCATAGCTGTTCCTTTCCTATCAGGCGCAGGGCGAGGCAGGCTTGCCGGTGAGCGCCTGGTTCGCGTCGTGCACCCGCTGCACGTCGGGCTTGGTGACGGCCCTGTCGTAGGTCATCAGGCCGTTGAGCTCGGTCTCGACGTCGGTGGTCTGGGTGTAGATGGCGGCGCTGAGCCCATCGCAGGAGCGCAGCCGCTCCAGC
The DNA here is from genome assembly GCF_040614375.1 of Nonomuraea sp. NPDC005983. NCBI lineage: Bacteria > Bacillati > Actinomycetota > Actinomycetes > Streptosporangiales > Streptosporangiaceae > Nonomuraea > Nonomuraea sp. NPDC005983. The sequence continues at coordinate 25,013 of NZ_JBEXUP010000092.1, read as the reverse complement.
GCCCTGGCCATGTCGACGTAGCGGTTGGTGAGGGCCGCGGGGTCGGGTTCGACCGCGTACCCCCAGCCGCCGCCCGACCAGGTGTGGCCGATGAGCGGCAGGCCCAGGCCGCCGTACTCACCGAGGACGACCGCCCTGGTGCCGGTGGGCTTGCCGGGGGCGCCGGGGCCCGGGTAGATGTGGAAGTCCTGGACGTCGCCGTTGCCGCCGTCCACGGCCCCGCAACAGTTGACACCGCTCATGTTGTCGACCAGCCGCGACGGGTCCCAGCTCTTGACCAGGTCGGCGATGCGGGCCTGGTCGTACTGCCCCCAGCCCTCGTTGAAGGGCACCCACATGACGATCGACGGGCTGCTGCGGTGCTGGTCGACCAGCTCGCGCAGCTCGGCCTCGAACTGGGGCCTGTCGGTGGTCCTGAACGCGGCGGGCATGTCCTGCCAGACGAGCAGGCCGAGGCGGTCGGCGTGGTAGTACCAGCGGTCGTTCTCGACCTTGACGTGCTTGCGCACGGTGTTGAAGCCGAGCTTCCTGGTCTGCTCCAGGTCGTAGCGAAGGGCCTCGTCGGTCGGGGCGGTGTAGATGCCGTCGGGCCAGAAGCCCTGGTCGAGCGGGCCGAGCTGGAAGACGGGCTGCCCATTCAACAGCATCCGGTTGTTCTGCACAGAGATGCTGCGCATCCCGAAATAGGACGAGATTTCGTCCTTCTTCAGCGTGACTGTCAGGTCGTAGAGGAACGGCTTGTCCGGCGACCACAGCTTGGGGTTCGGCACCGGCAGCCTGAGCTCGGCGCCCACGGCACCGGTGACCGTGCCGACGACGCGGCGGCCGTCGCGGGCGATCACGGTCGCGGTGCCGGAGGAGCCCCTGACGGTGACCCGCAGGGCCTGGCCGGCGACGTCCGGCACGGTGTCGACGCGGTCGATGTGCTCCTTCGCGACGGGCTCCATCCAGACGCTCTGCCAGATGCCGGAGTTCGCGGTGTACCAGATGCCGTTGGGGCTGAGCCGCTGCTTGCCGATGGGCTGGCTGCCGCTGTCGGTCGGGTCGGTGACGCCGACGACGAGTTCCTGCCGGCCGTCCCGCTTGAGCGCGTCGGTCACGTCCACGCTGATCCGGCCGTAGCCGCCCTTGTGGGTGCCGACCTGCCGGCCGTTCACGTAGATCGTGGACTGCCAGTCCACGGCGTCCAGGTGCAGCAGGACGCGCTCGCCGCGCCACGCGCGTGGCACCTCGAACGTCCGGCGGTACCACATGCGCTCCTCGTGCCTGCCGATCCCGGAGAGCTGCGACTCGACCGGGTACGGCACGACGATGCGCTCGGCCAGGTCGCGGCCGATCGGGGCGGCCTCGCCCGGCTTGGCCGCGGCGAACTGCCAGGTGCCGTTGAGACTGCGCCACTGATCCCTGACGAGCTGCGGACGGGGATACTCGGGCAGCGGGTTGGCCGGGTCCACATCCTTGGACCAGCGGGTCTGCAGGACATAGGTGGACTCGTTCACCACGAACGCGTAGGGGAAGGCCTCGACCGGCGTGCCGTCGGCGTGGCTGAACCCGCCCTGCCCGTCGTAGGTGGCCCTCAGCGTGCTACCGGCCTTGCCGGGAACCGCATACTCCAGCCCCAACTCCACCGTGTCCTGATTTTTCAGGACTGCAGAGGTTACGGGCCACTTCGTTCCGGCAACGGTGATGGCCAGGTGCTCGGCCAGGTTGGCGGGCAGCGCGCCCAGCGGCTTGCCGAACGTCAGCGTGGCGGTGTCGCCGGCAGCGTTCACCCGTGCGTCGACCGGACCGGGCGGGTCGAAACCGTCGGGCACCGTGAACGCCTCGCCGGGCACGATCTCCTTCGGCTGGCTCGTGCTCTGCCACCGCAGCCTCAGGTTCGCCCCGCCGAAGTGCTCGAAATACTCCACCTTGATGTCGTACTTCTTCCCGGCTTCGAGGGCGATCGGGGTGCCGACCTGCTCCCTGTCCCAGTCGTCGACCCAGTGGTCGATCACGGGCCGGCCGTCCACCCAGAGCCGGAACCCGTTGTCGCCGATGATCGAGAAGGTGTACGTCTCGGAGTACTTGGGCTGGATCTGCCCCGTCCATCGCACGGTGACGTCGTCGTCCCGTCCGGTCAGCAGTTTGAGCGCGGGGTTCAGGTCGGGCAGGTCGAGGCTCGGGTCGACGACGCTGGCCTTCAGCTCGCCGAAGTCGAACGCGCCGGGAGCCGAGGCGAGGTAGTAGTCGCCACGCAGCCCGTGCCGCTCAACGGCGGACTGCACAACGGACTGGGCAAGCGAGGGCGCCTGCCATAAGGCGGCCAGGAGCACGGTGATCAGCACCGCGAGCGTCTTGCGCACGAAGGGTCCTTTCACGCTGGGGGATGGAAGGAACAACTCGGGACGGTCTCCTTGGCGGAGCCCGGAGGCTGCCAGCGCAGCCGCAGGTGGGCGCCGCCGTAGTGCTCGAAGTATTCGATCGTGATGTCGTAGTTCCTGCCGGCTTCGAGATGGACGGGGGAGCCGGTCTGCTCGACGTCCCAGTCGTCCACCCAGTGGTCGATGACGAGCCTGCCGTCCACCCACAAGCGGAAGCCGTTGTCGCCGATCATGGAGAACGTGTGCTCGCCCGTGCGTTCGGCGGCGAGCTGCCCGGTCCACCTGACGGTGACGTCGTCCTGCCTGCCTGTGAGCCTGTCGAACACCGGGTTCAGGTCGGCGAAGTCGATGGCCGGATCCACGACGGTGGCCTTGAGTTCGGCGAAGTCGAACCTCCCCGGTGCGGAGGAGAGGTAGTACTCGCCGCGCAGCCCGCGCGGCTCGGCCGTGGTCACCTCGAGGGAGGCCCGTGTCCGGGTGGTCTGCCTGGTTCCGGCCGTGTAGTCCGCCTCGGCGGTCAGGACCGCCTGCAGGCAAGGGCTCGCGTCGGCCGGCGGCGTCACCGACCAGCGCGTGACCAGCTCGCCTCCCGGCCTGAGCCGGTCCCGGGACGCACTGGTCAGCGGCGTGGCGGTCCATCCGGCGGGCAGGGTGAGCCGGACCGCCACGTCTGTCGCCGGACGCCCCTGGTTCACCAGCGTGGTCGTCACGGTCCCGGTCCCGCCCGCGACGACCTTCCCCGGGGTGGCCGTCAGCGTCATGGCGTCGCTGGAGCGGCTCCACGCCTGCAGCTCGACCACGCCGACCGGCTCGTCACCGAACAGCAACCGCACCCGGCTGGTGGTGATCTCGGGGAAGGTGATCCGGTTCGGTCCGTTGCCCACGGGCTTGTCCGGCGAGCGGACCTGGCCGGGGACGTCCTGCCAGGCGGTGCCGGTCCAGTGCTGCAGCCGGTAGGCGGTGGCGGTCCGCACTCCACCGCCGTCGTCGTAGCCGTACCAGCGGATGTCGCCGACCCGGGTGGGACCGCCGAAGTCGACGCCGTAGTAGTCCTCGGTGTTGGGCGAGGTGTAGTTGGTCCAGCGGGTGTTCTGCGGCACCTCGTCGAACCAGACCTTGCCGTCGATGCCGTTCCACTCGTTGTCGTAGCGGGAGGTGAAGGAGGCGATGGGCTTCGGGAAGCCGGTGCGCAGGGGGTTGGCGGCGTCGTTGACCAGCCGCCCGGTGGCCTGCTCTGTGGCCTGCTCTGGGGCCTGGTCGCGCGCCGGGCCGACGGGAATCGTCATCGGGCGCACCGAGTCCGCCCGCCGCACCAGCGAACCGTCCACGTAGACACGCAGGCCGGCGCCCCTGCCGTAGTGAGAGCCGTCGCGGTCCCACAGCACGGTCAGGTCATGGCCGTGGTAGGGGACGTTCTCCACGGCGAAGTGGTCCCAGGCGGCTGGCACCAGCGGCGCCAGCCGGAGCGTGGCGCCCTCCTCGCCGCGCAGCCCGAGCAGCCCCGACAGGACCAGGTCGGTGTAGGAGGAGTGCAGGTAATCCTCACTGTGGTCGCGGCCGTCGTAGAGCCACCGGTCCTCGTCCGGGTGGTGCGCCTCGGCCACGTACGGCTCGCCGTTGCGGTACTGGGTCAGCGCGTAGGTGCGCAGCAGCCGGTAGTAGTCGTCCTTCGACACGTACGGCTGGGCCGGGTAGTCGGTCAGCAGGTTGCCCATCCCCGTGAGCACCTGGGCGGTGGTGAACGGCCAGCTCGGCCCGGTCCACCGGCAGCAGCCCTGCGACGCCTCGTGCATGAACCACCGGCTGCGGCGCTCCACGGTCGTCGGCCCGTAGGGCGCGGCGAATCCCTGCGGGTCGAGGAGCTGCTGCCAGGCGGCCGACTGGGCCGGGTCGGGCAGGTTGAACTGCCACGGCACGAATCCGACGTCCTCCCGGGTGTCGAGCTTGTCCAGCCCGGGGTTGTTCTCCTGGACGACGTCGTAGAAGAACTTCCTGCCGGCGTCCCAGAGCCGGTCGATCGTGTTCCGCTTCAACGTGGCCGCGCGTTCGGCGAACCGGCGGGCCGTGGGGCTGTCGCCTGCCATCGCGGCGATGCGGCTGATCGCCACCGCGTCACCGTACTGGTAGGCGTTGATCGACGGGCGGAGCGTCCTGACGCCGCCGAAGGTGTCGCTGCTCTGGTAGGACGCCGGCGACAGCTCCTTGGCGTCCCACACGGGCAGCTGCCAGTACAGCCCGCTCTGGGCGTCGAACTGGCCCTGCCACCCGTCGTACTGCCTGATGAGCGCGGGGAGCAGCCGCTTGGCGGACTGCCAGTCACCGGTGATCTCGGCCCTGGCGTGGACGGCGTCGGCGGCCCAGAAGCTGTACTCGTGTGCCCAGTCGGGGGCGTTCGGGTTGACCTGCTGCCTGCCCTGACCGGGGCCGGTCAGCCAGAACGTGACGTAGTCGTCGAGGTAGCGCCGGTCCCGCACCCACCGTCCCTCGTAGATGTGGTGCCCGGCCGCCGCGTTGATGGCCTGGTACGGCGCGGCGTAGCCGCAGCAGTCGAGGAACTCGGTCAGCACCCAGCCGTCAGCTGGGTTGGTGTAGCGCAGGTGCTCCTTCCACACCCGCCAGCGGTAGTAGTACACCTCCTGGATCTGACGGTCCGGCAGGTCCACGAACGGGATGTTGGCCTCGTACCAGCCGGGGTCGTTGAACCCCGCGAGGTACGAGCCGTGGTCCAGGACGCTGGCCGGCTTGTCCTCGGCCGAGCTCGGACGGGCCGGGACGACGATCAGGGACAAGACGAGCAGGGATAAGACGGCGGCGATCGCGCAGGCGGTGGCGGGAATGCGCATGGCAGGCCCTTCGATCAGGATCGGACAGGAATTGACCCCGTCCGCGTCCAAAAGAAGCATCCGCGGACCTAGGCGGTCAAGACTTCCGATCAGATTCGTTCTGATTCGGTCAGAGGTGAACCGAACTTGGCCGCTCGTCTATGATCGGGACGTGAGCGACACGCAGAGCGACGGCCGCAGGCCCGTGTTCGCCGCGGAACGCAGGCAGCGCATCCTCGAGCTGGTGCGTGCCAACGGCGCGGTGTCGCTGCGCGAGCTCGCCCAGGCCGTCCACTCCTCCGAGGTGACCGTCCGCCGCGACCTGCGCGCGCTGGAGTCGGAGGGGCTGCTCAACCGCCACCACGGCGGCGCCACCCTGCCGGGCGAGCTGTCCCGCGAGGCCGGATACACGCACAAGGTGTCGCTGGAGTCGGCGGAGAAGGCCGCGATCGCCGATCTGGCCGCGGTCCTGGTCGAGGACGGCGACGCGATCGTGGTCGGCCCCGGCACCACCACCATGGAGTTCGCCCGCCGCCTGACCAGGTACTCCGAGCTGGCCGTCGTGACCAACTCGCTGCTGGTGGCGCAGGTGCTCGCGGGTTCGCCGCGGGTCGAGGTGATGCTGACCGGAGGCACGCTGCGCGGCTCGATCCTGGCTCTGGTCGGCAGCGCGGCCGAGCGCTCGCTGGCGGGGCTGCGGGTCCGCAGGGCGTTCGTCTCGGGCAACGGGCTCAGCGCCGAGCGTGGCCTGTCGACGCCGAACATGCAGGTGGCGGGCGTGGATCGGGCCCTGGCCGCCGCCGCGGAGGAGGTCGTGGTGCTGGCCGACCACACCAAGATCGGCATCGACACGATGGTGCAGACGGTCGCGGCCGAGCAGATCGCCCATCTCGTCACCGACGACGCCGCGCCCCGCGACGTGCTCGACGATCTCGGCGCCCGAGGCGTCCGGCTGCACGTCGCTCAGATCTGATCGAATGTGACATTTCTGTTACTGAACTGTTTCCTGTCGCGACCACGATCGAGGCGGAGGCAACCGTGCTACAGGTGGCAGGAGTTCTCAAGACCTTCCAGGGCGTGACCGCGCTCGACCACGTCACCCTGTCCGTGCGCCCGGGCGAGGTGCACGCCCTGGTCGGCGGCAACGGCGCGGGCAAGTCCACGCTGGTGAAGGTGCTCTCCGGCGTCTACCAGCCGGACGCGGGTGAGCTGCGCTTCCTGGGCGAGCCCGTCAGATTCGGCACACCCGCTGACGCCAGGCGCACCGGTGTCGCCACGATCCACCAGGAGACGAACCTCGTCCCGACCATGAGCATCGCCCGCAACCTGCTGCTCGGCAGGGAGCCACGCGGCAGGCTCGGGCTGATCGACTTCGCGGCCGTCAACGCCTACGCCGAGCAGACGCTCTCGGCGTACGGCCTGCGCGCCGACGTCCGCCGGCCGGTGGGCTCGCTCGGCGAGGGCGCGCGGCAGCTCGTGGCGCTCGCCAGGGCCGCCTCCGCCGACGCCAAACTCGTGATCATGGATGAGCCCACCTCGGCGCTGGAGCACGCCGAGCTGGAGACCCTGTTCGGGGCCGTGGCCAGGCTTCGCGACGAGGGCCGGGCGGTCGTCTACGTCACCCACCGGCTGGAGGAGCTCTACGAGGTCTGCGACCGGGTCACCGTGCTGCGTGACGGCCGCGTCGTCCACACGGGACCGCTGGCGGGGCTCGACCGGCTCAGGCTGGTCTCGCTGATGCTGGGCAGGACGTTCCACCCCGTCGAGGCGCCGGTCGAGACCGGGGAGCCCGACGAGCCCGCGGACCTGCCGGTGCTGGAGGCCAAGGGGCTGACCCGCCACCACGTGCTCGACGGGGTGTCGCTGGCGATGCGCGCGGGTGAGGTGATCGGCCTCGGCGGGCTGCTCGGCGCGGGCCGCAGCGAGACGGCGAGGGCGATCGCGGGCGTCATGCCGGTCGACGCGGGCCAGGTGATGGTGTCGGGCGCGGCGGCACGCAAGTGGTCGATCAGGAGCGCGATCCGCGCCGGGGTCGGGCTGGTGCCGGAGAACAGGAAGACCGAGGGGATCGTCCCGACGCTTTCGGTACGCGACAACATCGCGCTGGCCGCGCTCCCGCGCCTGTCACGGGCGGGCATCGTGTCCGACGCGCAGGTGGACGGCGTCGTCGCCACCTTCATGAAGCGGCTCGGCATCAAGGCCGTCTCGCCCCGGCAGCCCGCCGGTGAACTGTCGGGAGGCAACCAGCAGAAGGTGCTGCTGGCCCGCTGGCTTGCCATGCACCCCAAGGTGCTGCTCCTCGACGAGCCGACCCGGGGCGTCGACGTGGCCACCAAGATCGAGATGCAGTCACTGCTGGACGAACTGGCCGTCGACGGGCTGGCGATCCTGCTGATCTCGTCCGACGTGGGTGAGCTGGTGGAGAACTGCGACAGCGTGGTGGTGCTGCGTGACGGCGCGATCAGTGACCAGCTCACCGGCCCCGAGGTGACCGAGGACCGCATCCTCGCAGCGCTGGCGAAGGACTGAGATCCACGCCCGCCCCGTCGACGCCCGGTGACATGAGGCGCGGGGAGGGCGACTGTGCGCCCTCCCCGCGCGCTCCCTGCGGCCGTCGGCTCAGGCGGACTCGACCGGCAGCCCGGCCAGCGTCCAGTCCTCGATGCCCTCCCGGTACTTGCGGACGTTCGAGTAGCCGAGCGCGGTGAGCCGGTCGGCGACCTGTCCGCTGTTGGGGCAGGCGGGGTTGGAGCAGTAGGTGACGATGGCGGCGTCCCGGTCCGGCAGCACGGTCGAGGCCAGGGCGTCGACGTCGGACGGGGTGAGCGCGACCGCGCCCGGCAGGTGCTGCTTGGCGTGGTATGCGCCGCCGAGGGCGTCGACGACGGTCACGGTCCCGGCGTCGATGGCGTGCTTCAACTCGTCCCTGGAAATGAGCATGGTCATGTGGCAACCTCTCGCTAATCGGACTATAGTCCGGTTGTGGCTGGGAACACTAGCGGTACGAGGCGCCGAAACTCAAATGCCGATCACCGGGCGACCCGGTTGCGTGGGTCGCCCGGTGTGTCGCGCCGGATGCGCGAGGGGCGGAAGGCCGCGAGGGCGCAATCCCGCGCCTGCGAGAAGGCGCGGGGCCCTGCGGGCGGGGGAGCGGGGTCAGCGGGAGGTCATCACCGACAGGCTCTCGTCCTGCACCGACGCCGCCGTGTCCCTCGTCACCCGGTACCCGACGAGGTCGTCGCTCTCGCCGCCCGTGGTGATCTCCTCGGCGGCGAGGCGGCCGAGCTCGGGCGCGAGGTTCACCCCGCTGTGGGTCACGACGCTGTAGAGACCCGGCGCCCGCGGGTCGACGCCGACGAGCGGCAGCCCGTCGGCGGGCACCGGCCTGATGCCGAGGCGGACCCCGGCCATCCGGGCCTCGCGCAGCGCGGGGATGACGCGCTGCCCGCCGGCGTGCAGGCGCTCCTCCAGGCCGCTGTCCGCTTCGGCCGCGCCTTCGGCGGGCAGCAGCGCGTCCACGGGCCAGGAGATCGAGCAGATCCGGTCGCCGGGCGAGGGCCGCAGGTCCACCTCTGGGGTGGCGAGGATGGCGCCCAGCCGCGCGTCGGGCACGGGGGTGCTCTCTCCGACCAGGCCCGGGATGCGGGTCATGGGCAGCCCGGTGCCGGCGAGGGCGGCGATGCGGTCGGCGTCGGGGCCGGTGCAGTTCACCACCCAGTCGGCCGTCCACCGGCGGGTCGCGGTCTCGGCGCCCACCACGCGGTCACCGTCGCGCAGCAGGGCGGTGACCCGCTGGCCGTACAGGACGTCGGCGCCGAGCAGGGCCGCCCTGTCGAGCAGCCGCCGCACGAACAGCGGGGCGTCGTACCAGGCGCTGTGGTCGTGGACGACCAGCTCGCCGGCCGTGCAGGAGCGCGGATCGACGGCCGGCGCGAGCTCGCGCAGCTCGGACGGGTCGGCGATGCGGCACGGATGCCCCCAGGACTGCAGGCGGATCGCCCGCTCCCTGATCGCCCGCTGGCCCTGCTCGCCGTCGCCCCACTGGATCGCCGGCATCGGATGCCGCCAGGACGGGCCTGCCAGCCGTTCGGCCAGGGTGGCGTGCAGCGCGGCGCTGCGGCGGTTCAGCTCGAAGTAGGAGCGGGGGGTCTTCAGGTGGGTGACGTCCATGGCGAACGTGGCGCTGGACGTGCCGGCGGCGGGTCCGCCCGCTTCGACGACGACGACCTGGACCCCGGCCTCGACCAGGTGGTAGGCGACGGAGGCGCCGAGGACTCCGGCGCCGAGAACGATTACGCGGGACACGTGGATCTTCCTTAGGGAGTCAGAGGACCTTGCTCAGGAACGCCTGGGTGCGCTCGTGCTGGGGCGCGTTGAGCAGGTCGCCGGGCGGCCCGGACTCGATGACGACGCCGCCGTCCATGAAGACCAGCGTGTCGCACACCTCGCGGGCGAACCCCATCTCGTGGGTAACAATGATCATGGTCATGCCGTCCTCGACGAGCGCGCGCATGACGTCGAGCACCTCGCCCACGAGCTCGGGGTCGAGGGCCGAGGTGGGCTCGTCGAAGAGCATGAGGTCGGGCCGCATCGCCAGCGCGCGGGCGATGGCCACCCGCTGCTGCTGCCCGCCGGACAGCTGCGCGGGATAGCTGCCGGCCTTGTCGGCCAGCCCCACCCGGGCGAGCAGGTCCCGGGCGCGCTCGCGAACCGCGGCCTTCGGCTCCTTCTTGACCAGGACCGGCGCCGCCATGACGTTCTCCAGCGCGGTCATGTGCGGGAAGAGGTTGAAGCGCTGGAAGACCATGCCGATGCCGCGGCGCTGCCGGGCGACCGCGTGGTCGGCCAGCTCGTAGATCTTCCCGCCGCGCTCCTCGTAGCCGACCAACCGGTCGTGGACGTAGAGCCGGCCCGCGTCGACGCGTTCCAGGTGGTTGACGCAGCGCAGGAAGGTGGACTTGCCCGACCCGGAGGGGCCGATCATGGCTAGCACCTCTCCCTGCCGCACCTCGAGATCGATGCCTTTGAGCACGTCGAGCGTGCCGTACCGCTTGCACACGCCTTCGGCCCTGACGACTGTCATCATCTGTTGAACCTGCGTTCGATGTAGTACTGGCCCGCGTTGAGCACGGTCGTCGCCACGAGGTACCAGATGCAGGCCACCGTCAGCAGCGGCACCTGCTGGAAGTTGCGGGAGTAGATGCCCTGGATCGAGGTGAGCAGCTCAGGCACGGCGATCGCGAACACGAGCGAGGTGGTCTTGAGCATCGAGACCGCCTGGTTGCCCGTCGGCGGGATGATGAGGCGCATGGCCTGCGGCAGGACGATCTTCCGCAGGGTCTGGAAGCGGGTCATGCCCAGGGCGTGCGCCGCCTCGGTCTGCCCGACGTCGACGGAGGTGATGCCCGCGCGGACGATCTCCCCCATGTAGGCGGCCTCGTGCAGCCCGAGCCCGAGCACCGCGGCCGTCATCTGGGTGATGATCTGGTTGGTGTCGAACTCGAAGAACGTCGGCCCCCACGGCACCCCGAGCCCGATCTTCGGGACGACGGCCGACAGGAAGTACCAGAACAGCAGCTGCACCAGCAGCGGCGTGCCGCGGAAGACCCAGATGTAGAACGCGCTCAGCCCTGACAGCAGCGGGTTGCTCGACATCCGCAGGATGGCGAGCACGGCCCCGCCCGCGACGCCGACGACCATGGCGAGCACGGTCAGCAGCAGCGTGGTGCCGAGCCCCTGCAGCACGGCGGGGGAGAAGAGGTACTCGCCGACCACGTCCCACTGCATGCGCGGGTTGGCCGCCCACCCCTGCAGGAGGAAGATCACCAGGAAGGCGAGCACCGCCGACCCCACCCAGCGGCCCGGGTGCCGGAGCGGGACGGCCTCGATCGCGACCGCCCCGTCCCCTCGCTGCGCCGTCTTGGAGAACACCTTGGGGGAAGGTGCGGTCACGATGAGCCGCCGTTGACCATGGCCTTGTCGAGGGCGCCGGAGGACATCTGCCACTTCGCCAGGATCTTCGCGTACGAGCCGTTGTCCATCAGCTGCTGCAGCGCCCGCTGGACGGCCTGCACCAGGGTCTGGTCCTCCTTGTTGACCAGGATGCCGTAGGGCAGGAAGCGGTAGGGCTGCCCGACCTGCTTCATCCGCCCGCCGGACTGCCCGGCCTGGTAGGTGATGGTGGGCGTGCCGCCGATGAAGACGTTGGCGCGTCCGGTGGAGACCGCCTGGAGGCAGCCGACGGTGTCGGGGAAGACCAGCACCTGGACCGCCGGCTTGCCGGCCGCCGTGCACTTCTTGGCCTGCTGCTCGGCGTCGTCGGCCTGGGCGGTGCCCTGCTCGACGGCGGTCACCTTGCCGCACAGGTCGTCCAGCGAGGCGATCCCGCCGACGTCCTTCTCCTGGACGAGCAGCGAGCTGCTCGTCTTGAAGTAGTCGACGAAGGTGACGTTCGGGCGGCGCTCCGGCTTGTCCAGCATCGCCTGAACGGCCAGGTCGTAGCGGCGCGCCTGGACGCCGGCGATGAGGCTGTCGAAGCTGGCCTGGCTGAACGTCACCTCGACGCCCAGCACCTGGCCGATCGCCCGCATCAGCTCCGGCTCCAGCCCGATGACCGACTTGTTGTCGGTGTCGAGGAAGACCAGGGGCGGGTAGTTGTGGCCCGCCGCGATGTTCAGCGTGCCGCTCTGCTTGATCTTGTCGGGCAGCAGGTCGTGCAGCGCCTGGTCCTTCTGCTGCGCCGGGGCCGCGGCTTCGGACTTGTCCGATCCGCCACATGCCGCCACGGTCAGGAGTCCTGCCAGGCTGAGAGCGACGGCCACGCCGGTCTTCCAACGCATCGCCACAGGACACCCCCTCTCAGGTGAAATGCCATTCCTTGACTCACCAATGATGAGAATCGGGCGCGAGAAGGCAAGATGCACGGATACGTCGCGCACAGGTTGTTCAGCTGCGCTTATCCTCGGCCTCGAAGTCCACCTGCGAGTACGGCGTGACATCCCGCTTCTGCGCGCCCGATCGAGCGGCGGGTCTGGTGATCGTAAGGTCCGTGCTGTTAAGTTGTGCCGATGCTGACTCCGATCCAGCTGCAGGCGGTTCGCGAGGTGGTCGTCACCGGCTCGCTCAGAACGGCCGCCAAGCGCCTCGGGTTCACGCCTTCGGCCGTCTCGCAGCAGATCTCGTCGCTGGAGCGGACCCTCGGCGTCCAGCTGTTCGAGCGCTCGCCGCGCAGCGTGCGCCCGACGGCGGCCGGGGCCCAGCTGGCCCGCAAGGCGGCCAGGCTGCTCGCGGACCTGGAGGCGGCCGAGGACGAGATGCGCTCGTTCGCCACCGCGCACCGGGGCAGGCTGCACCTGGGCAGCTTCTGGTCGGCCGGCTTCCGGCTGCTGCCCGCCGTGCTGGCCGAGTTCCTGCGCGACCGCCCGCAGGTGGACGTCAGGTACGAGGAAGGCGATCCGGAGGTCACCATCCCGGCCGTCGTCGAGGGGCGGCTCGACCTGGCCGTGGTGTTCGAGTACGGGATGGTCCCGCACACCCTGCCCAAGGACCTCGACATGACGCTGATTCTGGAGGAGCCGCTGTACGTGCTGGTGCCGACGAGCCACCGGCTGGCCGGCAGGAAGCGCATCCAGTTCGGCGAGCTGTCCGCCGAACGGTGGATCTCCTACTCCGAAGGCCGCGACGCCGCGCGCAACCTGACCCACATCTGCGCCGCCGGCGGCTTCCACCCTGACGTGCTGTTCCGCACCAACGACTACAACCTGCCCTTCGAGCTGGTACGCAAGGGGCTGGGCGTCGCGATCGTGCCGGAACTGGCCATGATCGAGTCGCACGACGTCCACGTGTTCAAGCTCGGCAACCCGGCCCACGTCCGCAGGGTCTTCGCGGTGCGCCGCACGGCCGACCCCAACCCGCTCTTCAGCCACGTGATCAGCAGGCTCAGGACGGCCGCGGAGGCTCTCGACCGGCGGACGGACCTCCCGACGGCCCTGTCGGGTCCGTCATGAGACACACCGGATAAAAAAAGAATCTCACCGGGACGTGTCGTTTTTTCCTTGTTCTATGGCGATATCGCCTTTGGCGTATACGTCGATTACCCGGCGTTGATCCCCATCTGGCGGGATGATGACTAGTTTCGAAGCAGGGCCGGTCGTCTCACGCTAAAGGCCGGAATCCGAGCGTTTCGCGCACATCGTCGAGACTGAACGGGCAGGTGAGAGCGGAACGACTGTTGCCGCGGTACGCGCTTGACCGGGCGCCGATTCGGTGGGGCCGGAGGTGTTCCTGATGAGGGCTGTCGCCGTCCATGATGGGCTACGGGATCATGCCATGACGGCGGTGAAAATCCTCGCCGTCGCGATCGCCTATTTCGTGGCCGCCAAACTGGGGCTGCAACACCAGTTGGTCCGAGGGCAGGTGACACCGCTGTGGCCCTCGACGGGCATCGGCCTGGCCGCCCTGCTCCTCCTCGGCCTCCGGATCTGGCCGGGCATCACCCTCGGCGCCTTCCTGGTCAACGTGTCGATCGGGCCGACGATGCCCGCCGTCCTGGGCATCTCCGTGGGAAACACGCTCGCGCCGGTCTGCGCCTACCTCCTGCTCGAGCGCGTGGGCTTCCACCTCGAACTGGACCGGCTGCGTGACGCGCTCTCCCTGGTGTTCCTCGGTGCCTTCGCCGGGATGCTGGTCAGCGCGACCGTGGGCGCCGGCTCGCTCGTGCTCGCCGGCGGGCTGCGGCCCAGCGAGTTCTGGCCCGCATGGTCGGTGTGGTGGACCGGCGACGCGATGGGCGTGCTCGTGGTCACGCCGCTCCTGCTCGTGATCCGCACGACCCGGATGCCGTGGGACGCCCCCCCGCTGCGCTGGGTCGAAGGGGCGGCGCTGCTGCTGGGCACCTTCCTCGTCACGCTGCTGGCGACCGTGGGCCCCGTCAACCTGCTCTTCCTCGTCTTCCCCTTCCTGATCTGGGCCGCGCTGCGTTTCCAGCTCCTCGGGGCCGCGGCGTGCGCGCTGATCGCCTCGACGGTGGCGATCGTCTCGGCCGCCCACCACGCCGGCCCGTTCGCCCAGCACAACCTCTTCCTCAACATGGTCGCCCTCCAGGCCTTCAACGGCTCCGCGGCGCTGACCGCGCTGCTGCTCGCCGCGATCATCGCCGAGCGCAACAAGGCCCACCAGAACATCAAGGACGTCTGCGCCCGGCTCAACGAGGTGGCGGACCGGCTGGCGCGCGACAAGAAGCTGGACATCCGGCTGCCACCCCCACGCGCTGGAGAGCGGAGCAGGGATCGCTCGCAGTAGCCGGATGATCCCTCTCACGCTCTCGGCGGCGCCCCGGCTGCGTCAAGGGGAGGCCAATCTTCCTGGAAGCGGCCTTGGCCACGGCGGGCGCGGCTGACGTGATCAGCCGGGGTATCGGTGATCTACCGCGCTGAAGCCGGTGTACCCGCCGGATCGCCGTTTCCTTCAGCGTCATGACGGAGAAAACAGACTCCAGACGGAGGAGCCCGTATGCGCCATGTCCCGCGAGCGAGGGTGTCACGTGCCCTCTCGGTGGTCGCGGCACTCGCCCTGCCCCTCACCTTCACCCCGGTCGCCGCCCAAGCCGACTCCAGCCCGACCCCGGCGGAGAGGGAGCTGATCGGCTCCGTCACCGCGCCCGCGGTCAAGCGGCACCTGCGGGCGTTGCAGGACATCGCCGACGGCAACGACGGCACCCGCGCCGCGGGCACCAGCGGCCACGACGCCTCGCGCGACTACGTGGCCGCCAAGCTCAGGAAGGCCGGCTACAAGGTGACGCTCCAGCCGTTCAACTTCCCCTTCTACCAGGAGAAGTCCACCGCGCGGATGGAACGGAGCGCGCCCGCTCCCAGGACGTACGCCCCGACCCCGCCCGACGGCTCCACGGCCGGCGACTTCGCGACGATGAGCTACTCCGGACCGGGAGAGGTCACCGCACCCCTGCAGAACGTCGACCTGGTCCTGCCGCCAGGGCCGGAGCCCGGCTCGACCTCCGGCTGCGAGCCCGCCGACTTCGCCGGCTTCACGCCGGGCAACATCGCCCTGCTGCAGCGCGGCACCTGCAACTTCCTCGTCAAGGCGCAGAACGCCCAGGCGGCCGGCGCCGCCGCCGCGATCATCTTCAACGAGGGCCAGACCGGTCGCACCGAGACGCTGCGCGGCAACCTGGGCACGCCGGTCGCCATCCCCGTCGTCGGGACGAGCTTCGCCGTCGGCCAGGAACTGTCGGCCCCCGCCGGAACGGTGGTGCACCTCAAGACCGACACGATCAGCGAGATGCGCACCACCCACAACGTGATCGCCGAGTCCAGGTGGGGCGACCCCGGGAAGGTCGTCATGGCCGGCGCGCACCTCGACTCCGTGGTGGCCGGGCCCGGCATCAACGACAACGGCTCGGGCAGCGCCGCCATCCTGTCCGTCGCCGAGGCGCTCGGCACGGTCCCGACCAAGAACAGGCTGCGTTTCGCCTGGTGGAGCGCGGAGGAGCTGGGCCTGCTCGGCTCCCGGTTCTACGTGAGCAGCCTGGCCCCCGCCGACCTCGCCAGGATCAGGCTCTACCTCAACGTCGACATGATCGCCTCACCCAACTACGCGCTCAAGATCTACGACGGCGACGACTCCGACGCCCAGGGCGCCTCCGCCGGGCCGCCCGGATCGGACGAGATCGAGAAGCTGTTCGAGACCTACTTCGACAGCCTGGGCCAGGGCCACAACGGCACCGACTTCGACGGCCGCTCCGACTACGGCCCGTTCATCACGGCCGGCATCCCGTCCGGCGGCCTGTTCACCGGAGCCGAGGGCACCAAGACGCCGGAGGAGGCCGCGCTGTTCGGCGGCACCGCCGGCCGGCCGTACGACGCCTGCTACCACCAGGCGTGCGACACCATCGCCAACATCGACGACACGGCGCTGGGGTTGAACACCGCCGCGCTCGCCACAGCGGTCGTCGTCTACGCCTTCAGCGCGGATCTCCCCGGGCCCGGCACAAGGGCGACCACCCAGGCCCGCACCGCCGTGCCCGGCCCCGGCGCCCGCCTCCTGGGCCAGGTCACGCGATAGCGCCGCTCGTCCGATCCGTCCTCCCCGGCCGGCAGTCCGCGCCGGGCCGTGGGAGGCGAGGGCGGGGGATCAGGCGAGGAGGGCGAGGGCGCGGTCCGCCATCGCGAGGTCCATCTCGAAGGGCGGTCGCGGGTCGTACTCGATGACCAGTTGCACCGCCCGCGCCGTCTCCTCGTCGGCGGTCCTGGCCAGCAGCGTCAGCGCCATGTCGATGCCCGCCGAGACCCCCGCGGCCGTCACGATCCGGCCCTCCACGACTGTGCGCTCGCGCACCGGCTCGGCCCCGTACGTGGCCAGGTGGTCGAGGACGGCCCAGTGAGTGGTGGCCTTGAGGCCCTTGAGCAGCCCGGCCGCGCCCAGCAGCAGCGAGCCGGTGCACACCGAGGTGGTCCACTCGGCGCCCTCGTGGGCCGTGCGGATCCAGTCGACCAGCGCCTGGTCGTCCAGGGCGTCGAAGGTGCCGGCCCCGCCCGGCACCACGATCGCGTCGGGCCGCGGCAGGTCGGCGTAGCCCGCCGTGGCCGTCAGGGTGAGCGTGCCCCGGTCGTCGGTGACCGGCCCCGGCTCGGCCGCGACGAACGTCACCGTGACGCCGGGCGCGTAGGCCAGCACGGTGTACGGGCCGACGGCGTCGAGCGCGGTGAAACGGGGATAGAGGGGAATCGCGACATGCATGATCAGCTCTCCTTGACCTGGAAGCGGCGACGGTAGTCGCCCGGTGAGATCCGCCAGGCGCGGCGGAAGACGCGGTAGAGGGTTTCGGGCCTGCCGAGGCCGGTCTCCCTGGCCACCCGGTCGAGCGGATGGTCGGTGAGCTCCAGCAGCCGCCTGGCGGCGTCGGCCCGGCTGCGTTCGACGTACCGGCCGGGCGACAGGCCCGTCTGCTCGGTGAAGACGCGCGAGAAGTGCCGCTCGCTCATCCCGGCCCGCCTGGCCAGCGCGGGCACGCTGAGATCGCCGGCGGGGTTGGCGTCGATGAACGCCTGCAGCTCACGCAGCGGCTCGCTGCGCGGCGTGGCCACCCGCATCGCCGTGCTGAACTGGCTCTGCCCGCCCGGCCGGTGCAGGTAGACCACCAGGCCGGACGCGACCCGCCTGGCCATCTCGTGGCCGTGGTCCTCGGCCACCAGGGCCAGCGCCAGGTCCACGCCCGAGGTGACCCCTGCCGAGGTCCACACGTGCCCGTCCCTGACGTAGATGGGGTCGGCGTCGACCTCGACGTTCGGGTACCCGGCACGCAGGGCGTCGGCGACCCACCAGTGAGTGGTGGCCCTGCGCCCGTCCAGCAGCCCGGCCTCGGCCAGGAGCAGCGCCCCGCTGCACACCGAGGTGACCCGGCGCGCCGAAGCCGCCAGCCGGGCGACGCCCTCGACCAGCTCCGGGTCGCGCGCGTCCTCCAGGGTGACGACGCCGCCCACCACCACCAGCGTGTCGATGGGGCCGGTGAGCTCGGCGAGCGGGGTCCGCACCGCGATCGCGATCCCGTTGCAGGCAGTGACAGGCCCCTCGCGCAGGGCGGTCACCTCGACCCGGTAGCCGTGCTGCCCGGCCGTCAGTCCCGCGGTCGCGAACACGTCGGCAGGCCCGGCCATGTCGAGTAGCTGGAACCCCTCATAGATCACGATCACGACCCGCCTGCTCATGACTTCATGCTGGTCAGGGTGGGGCCATGGCGTCAATGACACGGGTATTGCACATTACGCCACGCCGGGCGGGTACCGGCTGCTCTCTCAGCGACGGCTCACGACTTGGACGCAGGGGGCCCGCACTTTCCGGGGGCGTCCTTGGCGAAGAAGCCCTCGCACGACAGGTGGGGGAGCGGCTCGTCGGACGGGCGGGCGCCGTCGAGCAGCAGGGCCAGGTAGCGCCGGTGGTCGGTGCTGTCCTCGGCGCTCATCCGGACGGTCGCCAGCGTCATCACCACGATCGCCGCCAGGTCGCGGACCAGCAGGTCGTCCCTGATCAGCCCGCGCGCCTTGGCGGCGGCCAGCACGTCGCCGAGCGGCCCGACGAACCGCTCGGCGAGGCCGACCGTGAACGCGCCGGCCTCCCGGGCGGCGGCGAGCAGGGCCCGGTGGGCGGCCATCGTCTCGACTGCGGCCGCCAGCGCCTCGGCCAGCCCCTGCCTGGGGTCGGCCGCGCCGCGGGCGGCCAGGACGAGCGGCTCGATCTCCTCGACGAAGTAGGTCTCGAAGGACGCCCTGATCACGCCGTCGCGGTCGCCGAACCTCCGGTAGACGGTGGCGATCCCGACGCCGGCCCGGCGCGCGATCTCCTCCAGCGGGACGGCCGTGCCGGACTCGTGCAGCGCCGTGATCGCAGCCCGGACGATCCTGTCGGAGTTGCGCAGGGCGTCCGCTCGACGTCGCTGCTCTCGCACATGTCGAACGCTAGCAGCATCCATGCGGTCACCCGTCGCTGGACGTCACCCGTCGATCACCTGCCGATCACCCGTCGATCACCAGGCGACCTCGAGAGACGTCAGGCCGTACACGATGTGGAAGGAGCGGAAGTGCGCGTCCGGCGTGGCCTCGCGCAGCTCGGGGAAGCGCTGGAACAGCGCCGGGAAGGCGATGCGCATCTCCATCCGCGCCAGCGGCGCGCCCAGGCAGTGGTGGATGCCGTGGCCGAAGGCCAGGTGTCCGGCCTGCCCACGGGAGATGTCCAGTGTCTCCGGGTCGGGAAGGAGCGCGGGGTCGCGGTTGGCGGTGGGCAGCGCGCAGATCACCATCTCGTCGGCGCCGATGCGCTGGCCGCCGATCTCCACCTCCGTCGAGGTCAGCTTGGCGGTGCCGGAGTGGACGATGGTGAGCCAGCGCAGCAGCTCCTCCACGGTGGCGTCGATCCGCTCGGGCTCCTTCTTGAGCAGGTCGAGCTGGTCGGGGTGGCGCAGCAGGGCCAGCGTGCCCAGCGCGAGCATGTTGGAGGTGGTCTCGTGGCCGGCCACCAGCAGCAGGTTGCCGATGCCGGCGAGCTCGTCGGTCGTGAGGTCGTCGCCGTGCTCGCGCACCAGCATCCCGAGCAGGTCCTCGCCCGGGTCGGCCTGGATGCGGGTGACCAGGTCGGTCATGTAGGCGCGCGACTCCAGTTGCAGTGCCACGCGCTCGGCGGCGGGCGCCGACATGTCGAGCATCCGGCCGGTCCTGTGCTGGAACTCCTCGCGGTCGCCGTACGGGACGCCCAGCAGCTCGCTGATCACCAGCGACGGGATCGGCAGCGCGAACGACGACACCAGGTCGGCGGGCGATCCGGCGCGTTCCATGGCGTCCAGATGGTCGTCGACGATGCGCTGGATCCGGGGTTCGAGGCGCCGCATCCGGCGGATGGTGAACTCCGGCGTCAGCATCCTGCGCAGCCGGGTGTGCTCGGGCGGGTCATGGGAGAGCAGGCTGCCGGCGCGCAGCTTCTTCAGCTCCTCGTCGGTCATCTTCGGCGCGCCCGGCAGGCGGACGAGATCCTGCCGCGCCAGCCTGAAGCGTTCCGCGTCGCCGAGCACGGCGCGCACGTCGGCGTAGCGGGTCACCAGCCAGGCGTCGGTGCCCCATGGCGTGGGGACGCGCCTGATTCCCTCGGTATCGCGCAGCTCCGTGAGTTCCGGAGCAGGATCGAACGCGGCCCGCCGCATGTGCAGCGGCGGCAGCGTCGAGGACTCGCTCATATAACCCCCTGGATGACTCGTCGTTCGGACTGGTCTGACTTAAACGATAGCAAGCTATCGTTTAGCCGCAAGAGCGGATCTCTGCTCTGACGACGCGACGATGCGGAACGTCCCCGGGGACGGCCGGGCGTAACCGGCGGGAACTCGACGAGAAAGTCTGGGTCTTGGCGGCCTCTTTGATATCGCTAACACCCAGGACGCCTCGTCCCTGCGCGAGTCGACCCGGGCCTGAGACCGGTCACGGCCAGACCGGCCTCAGGCGGCGGTGGGCGGCGCGGGTCTGCGGGCAGCGCGCCGGCGGTCCGGCGTGCGGACCTCACGCGGCGCGGCGGTCAGGGGTTCCCTGCTGTGCTGCGGCGGCGGTAGGCCTGGGTCTTCATCCGGTTGCCGCACAACCGGGGGGAGCACCAGCGCGCCCGGCCTGGGCGGGACTGGTCGTAGAAGACCCATTGGCAGTCGGGCGCCGGGCACATGCGGAGGCGGTGCCAGGTGCCGTCCGCCGTGGCGGTGAGCGCCGCCATGGCGATCCGGGCGAGCGCGGTGGTGGCCGGGTCGGCGGAGACCACCAGGTCGGCGCCGTGGCCGGCGGTCAGCCTGACGGCGAAGGGGAAGTCGAGCAGGACCGTCCCGCCCTCACCGCCCTGCGCGCTCCCGCCGCTGTCGGCGCCCGCGTCGTCATCGGCGTCCTGGCGGAGGGACGCGCGCAGGGCGGCGCGGAGGGTGTGGGCGCGGGTGAGATGGGCCTGGCCGACCTCCACGCCGGGAGGCAGCAGATCGTGCTCCCGCAGCCAGCGTTCGAGGTCGGCGGGCGTGGCGAGGGCGTCGTGCGCCTCCAGGCGCCGGCCGTGGGTGGTGAAGCCACGGCGGTCCTCGGTGTTCGCGAACTGGTGGAGCAACGCGATGCCGGGAGGCAGGCCGGTGACGTCCTCGGGCCTAGCCGGTGGGAGCATCGCCGATGTCTCCGTGGACCCTGCGGTAGGCGTCCTTCACGCGGATGCGGTCGCCCGCGAACTCGAAGAAGTCGCAGCCGTGCACCTGATGGAGCTGCCCGTCCTCGTCCGTCCGCGAATAGGACCATTGGGAGGCGCCGCGGTCGCCGGCGATGAAGGCGTCGCCGCCCTGCGACTCGAAGCCCGCGTCGTAGGCGAGCATCAGCTCGAAGCCGCGGCGGACCTCGTCCCGCCCGCGGAAGGTGGTGCCCGGCTCGACCCCCACGGAGGCCCGGAAGACGCAGTCGTCCGTCATGAACTCCATGAGCCGGTCAAGGTCCTTCTTCCGCCACGCCTCGCCGAACTCCGCCAACCGTTCCAGCGTCATGTCCATGGTCAGATCCTCTCTTCGAAGTGGGACCACAGGTAGGCGGCCACGTCCGGGCCGTCGGGGGCGGCGAGCACGTGACGCAGCCACGCGCGCCGCTCGAAGTCGGTGACGGCCAGCTCCCACACGCAGCCGATGGCCTGGCTCGGATGGGGCCGCAGCTCGGCGGGCCGGTCCAGCGGCGCGGAGTACAGCCGCTGGTGGATCTCGTTCTCGCCGGACCACCAGTCGACCAGCGCGAAGCAGTAGTCGGCGGCGTCGTGCGCGATGGCGAAGCCGATGCCGTAGCGGTCGCCGGCGCGCGGCGGGGACGGCAGCGCCGACGCCGCGATCTCCGTGGTCGCGTGCAGGAGTCCGGCGCGGGGGACGGCGCCGTTCGCGCTGATGCCGTACAGCTTCACCGTCCATCCGGCGACCGTCCTGACGCCGTGGTAGCTGATGGCGCGGGGGCGATGCGGCTGCCGGACGGAGATCGTCCCGTACTGATCGCTCATAGCGCGCCTTTCGCTTGCCGACACCTTATAAAGGAATAACAGGTGTTGCCTTCTGCCGGCAAGGCTCCGTTGACGGACGTTCGCTACCTGGCCTGCCGCGTACGTGGCCTGGGCCCTCAACGACGCCTTCGGCACGCTCGCCGCACGTCCGGATCAGGGCAGCGGCTTGTCGTACAGCCAGGCCGAAAGGAGCGGGCCGACCGGTCGCGCGGCGTGCCGGGCCACGTGCTCGGCGAAGGAGCCGGTGGTGACGTTCCCGTGCCGGTGCCCGGCCGTCCAGGCCCGCAGGACCGGGAAGAACACCCCGTCGCCCAGCGCGCGCCGCACCGCGTGCACGGTCAGCGCGCCCCGCTTGTAGACGCGGTCGTCGAACAGCAGCGCAGGGCCGGGGTCGGCCAGCACGAAGTCCTGGGGGAGCATCGCGAGCCTGCGCCGCCAGCGCTCGGCGAGCTCGTCGGCGGACGGCCCGCCCGACGCCTCCGACCACAGCCACTCGGCGTAGGCGGCGAAGCCCTCCTGCAGCCAGATGTCCTGCCAGCAGGCCACCGTCAGGCTGTTGCCGAACCACTGGTGCGCCAGCTCGTGCGCGACCAGCCGTTCGAACCCCCGCCGGCCGTCGACGTGGTTCCTGCCGAAGATCGACATGCCCTGCGCCTCGACCGGGATGTCGAGGTCGTCGTCGGCCACCACGACCGTGTACCCGGTGAACGGGTAGGGGCCGAACAGCTCGGAGAACAGGGCCATCATCTGGCCCTGCCGTCCGAAGTCGTGCCGTGCCCGGGCCGCCAGGCCTGCCGGGCAGGCCAGCGGGGTGCCGTCGGCGTCGTCGAGCCGGTAGCGGCCGATCTGCACGCTCGCCAGGTAGCTCGCCATGGGCTCGGCCTGCTCGTGCACCCAGGTGGTGGCGCCGGCCGCCCGCCGCCTGGCGGTGAGCACGCCGTTCGCGATGACGTGGTACGGCGAGTCGGCGGTCACCGCGATCCGGTAGGACGCCTTGTCGGAGGGCCGGTCGTTGCACGGGAACCAGGAGGGCGCGCCGATCGGCTGGCTGGCCACGAGCGACCCGTCGGTCAGCTCCTCCCAGCCCAGGCCACCCCAGGCGCTCCGCACCGGCCTGGGGTTGCCCGCGTACCGGACCTCCACGGTGGCGTCCGCGGTCAGCGTCCGTGGCAGGGTCAGCCGCAGCTTGCCGTCGCGGTGCGTGTGGCGCACCGCGGCCCCGTCCACGGTGACGCCGGAGACCCGCAACGGGCCGAAATCCAGCTCGAGGACGTCGAGCGGCTCGGCGGCCGTCACCGACAGCCGGGCGGTACCCTCCAGCCGGTTGGCGGACACCCGGTACCGCAGCGTCAGGTCGTAGTGCGACACCCCGTACCGGTGGTCGCCGTGCCGGGGAAAGTACGACGTCATCGCCACACCGAGATGGGGTTGCCGAACCACCGGGTGCCGTCCGGCACCGCCTCGCCGCGCATGACCAGCGAGGCCGGCCCGATCGTGGCGTCCTCGCCCACCCGCGCCGCGGGCAGGATCACGCCGTGCGGGCCGAGCGTCGCGCCGCCGCCCAGCGCCACCGTGTCCATGCTCATCACCCGATCATGGAACAGGTGCGTCTGCAACACACAGCCCCTGTTGACGCAGGCGCCGTCGCCGAGGCGCACCAGGTCGGCCTCGGGCAGCCAGTACGTGTGGCACGAGACCCCGTGCCCGATGCGCGCCCCGAGCGAGCGCAGCCACACGTTCAGCGGCGCGGTGCCCAGCCACGGCTCCGCGAACCAGGGCGCGGCCAGCACCTCGACGAAGTTGTCTGCGAGCTCGTTGCGCCACACGAACGAACTCCACAGCGGCCGGTTGCCCGCCGTGATCCTGCCGAGCAGCGCCCACTTGGCCGTGGTCGCCACCGCCGCCGCGACGACCCCGGCGACCAGCATGACCACGCCGCCCAGCAGCGCGGCGACGGCGAAGCCGAAACGGGCCGCCAGCCACTCGAGCGCCGCGGCGGCCAGCACGGCCAGCGCGACCGTGGCCATCGCGGGCAGCACCCGGCAGGACTCCACCAGCGCGCGGGCCACCTTCAGCCGCGCGGGCGGGTCGTAGGTGCGGCTCCTGTCGCCCTCCTCCGCCGTGCGGCGCAGCTCGACCGGCGGCATGCCGACGTACGACGAGCCCGACTTGGCCTTCTTCGGCGTCGCCGACAGCACCCCGACCAGGCCGTCCTTCGGCACCTTACGGCCGGGGGCGGTCATCCCCGAGTTGCCGAGGAAGGCCCGCTTGCCGATCCGCGCGGAGGCGATCCGCATCCAGCCGCCGTCGAGCTCGTACGGCGCGACCATGGTGTCGTCGGCCAGGAAGGCGCCGTCGCCGACCGAGGTCATCGTGGGCAGCGCGAGCACGGTCGACAGCTCGGCGCCGCGGCCCACCCGCATGCCGAGCGCGCGCAACCAGACCGGCGTCAGGACGCTCGCGTACAGCGGGAACAGCCAGACCCGCGCCGCGGCCATCAGCCGTCCTGTCGCCCACGCCTGCCACGCCTGGCGGCTGTGCACCGGGTGGTGGCCGGGACGCATGCCGACGCCGAGCAGCCGCACGGCGGCCAGCGTGACCAGGGCGAACGCGGCCATGCCGGCGATCGTCGCCGGCGCCACGCCGTACAGTGCGGCGGTAAGCGCCTCGCCGAGGGTGCGAGCGCCCGCCACGAACCCGGCCAGCACCGCCAGCCCGGACGCGACCGCGACCACGGGGAACAGGCTGAGCGCGAGGCCGCTCACGCCGTACAGCAGCACCCAGAGCCGGGAGCGGGCGGCCCGTCCGGCGGGCCGCGACCTGCGCGCCTTGCCCAGCCGAGTGGCCGGCGCCCCGGCCCAGCGCTCGCCCCCGGGGACCGAGCCGTCGACCGCGGAACCGGGAGCCACCTGCGCGTTCTTCCCGATCTTGGCGCCGGGCAGCAGCGTCGAACGGGAGCCGACCGTGGCGCCCGCGCCGATCCGGATCTCGCCGATGTGGAGCAGGTCGCCGTCGTACCAGTACCCGCTGAGGTCGACCTCCTGCTCGACGGACGCCCCCCTGCCCACCTTGAGCAGCCCCGTGATCGGGGGAGCCGAGTGCAGGTCGGCGTCGGGGCCGACGTGCGCGCCGAGCAGCCGGGCGTACTGCGCCATCCACGGCGCGCAGGCCAGGTCGGGCACGCCCAACCTGGCGGCCAACTGCTCCGCGAACCACAGCCGCAGGTGGACGCCGCCGCCGCGCGGGTGGCTGCCCGGCCGCACCCCGCGCAGCAGGAGCC
>NZ_JBEXUP010000091.1:0-36859 GCF_040614375.1 Nonomuraea sp. NPDC005983 | reverse complement strand
CCGGCCGGGCGGCCTGTCCCCCCGCGACCCCCCGCCCCCGCCGTGCACTACCGCGGGGGGGGGGGGGGGCCCCCCCCCGCGACCGGCACCAGCGCGGCCCCCGCGGCGATCAGCCAGGGTGTCACGGGCCGTCACCGCCGGGCGGCCGGTTCTCCAGCGCCGCCCGGAGCGCCGCGTGCACCTCGGGCGAGACCGTGCCGACGAACCGGTTGACCACCGCCTCGAGGTCGCTCGCCTCGTCCAGGGCGGCCTGCATGGTCTCGGCCACGAAGGCGTCCTTGCCGTCGGTCGCCTTGTAGAGGTGGGCCCGCCCGACGCGCTCCCGCGACACCAAACCCTTGCGCGTGAGCCGCACCAGGACGGTCAGCACGGTCGTCACCGCAGGCTGGGACGGCAGGCTGTCGGCCAGATCCTGGGCGAGCATCCCCGCGGGACGCTCCCACAGGGCCTCCATGATCGAACGCTCCAGACTGCCGAGCCGCACCCGTACCTCCTCGTGGACCTCGCTCCAGCTTAGGGCGCCGGCGGAGCCGTCCCACGGGACGATGTCCGGCATTTACGATGATGGCCGTTCAATATCAACCAGCTTGAGGAGAGCCAGTGGCAGCCGAGATCCTCCGCTCGCGCGAGGAGAGCGCCAGGGTCGTCCCTGTCGAGCTCTTCTTCGACCTCGTCTACGTCTTCGCCGTCACCCAGCTGTCGCACCTGCTCCTCAGCCACCTCAACGCGGTGGGGGCGGCGGAGACCCTGCTGCTCACGCTGGCCGTGTGGTGGGCGTGGATGTACACCACGTGGACCACCAACTACTGCAACCCCGACCACCCGGTGCTGCGGCTCACGCTGACCGGGCTGATGCTGGCCGGCCTGGTCATGTCGGCGGCCCTGCCGCAGGCGTTCGGCGAGCGGGCGCTGTGGTTCGCGGGCGCGTACGTCGCCATCCAGGTCGGGCGGACGCTCACGGTCTCGCTCGCGGCCAGGGCCCAGCCGATCGGCCACACCTTCAGGCTCGTCCTGGTGTGGCACGTCCTGAGCGCCGCGCTGTGGATCACCGGAGCCGTCCTCGGCGGGGCGGCCCAACTGGCGCTCTGGGTCGTGGCACTCGTGGTGGAGTACGCCGCGCCCTGGGTCGGCTACCGGACGCCGTTCCTCGGAAAGTCGACCACGGCCGACTGGGGCATCGACGGCGGTCACATGGCCGAGCGCTGCCAGCTCTTCGTGATCATCGCTCTGGGCGAGTCCGTGCTGGTCACCGGGCTGACGCTGGCCGAGAACGAGCACCTCACGGCGGCCACGGTCGTCGCGTTCGTGGTGGCCTTCCTCGGCAGCGTGGCGATGTGGTGGGTCTACTTCGACCGCACCGCAGACGCCGCGGCGGAGGCGATCGCCGAGTCCGACGACCCCGGACGGCTCGGCAGGTCGGCCTACACCTACATCCACCTCCCGATGGTCGCCGGCGTCATCGTCACCGCGGTCGGCGACGAGCTGGCGATCGCGCACCCCCTCGGGGAGATCTCGCTCGGCACCGCGCTGACCGTGCTCGGCGGGCCCGCCCTCTTCCTCGCCGGACACGCGCTGTTCAAGCGGGCCGTGTTCGGCTACGTGCCGGTCAACAGGATCGTCGCGATCGGGGTGCTGGCGGCGGCGGGGGTGCTCGTGGCGTTCATGCCCTCGGTGATGCCGCCGCTCGTGCTCGGCGGGCTGGCCACGCTGGTCGTCGCGGGCGTCGCGGCGTGGGACTCCGTCCTGGCCCGTCGGCCGTCGCCCTCCGTCGTGGGCGCGTGACCGGGGCGGGAGGTCGGCACTGTCCTGGGCTAACCGCCGAACAGATCGGCACTTATCCCGCTATGGTGCTGTAGATCCACTCCCATGTGCCTCAGGAGCCACTCCTTCGATGCCGCGCGGCGAACCACTTCGTGAAGGCGACCCGCTGGCGGTAGGGCCGTACCGGCTCGTCGGGCGGTTGGGCGAGGGCGGACAGGGCGTCGTCTACCTCGGCCAGGCCCAGGACGGCAGCCCGGTCGCGGTCAAGGTGCTGCGCGACGAGCTGACCGGCGACGATCGGTTCGCGAAGGAGATCGCCGCCGCGCGCCGGGTGGAGCCGTTCTGCATCGCCCAGGTGCTGGACGCGTCCCTGGGCGCCAGGCCGTACATCGTCACCGAGTACGTCGAGGGCCCCTCACTCCAGCAGGCGGGGCGGCACGCCAACGCGGACCTGCAACGGCTCGCGGTCGCCACCGCCACCGCGCTGGCCGCCATCCACCAGGCGGGCGTCGTGCACCGGGACTTCAAACCGGCGAACGTCCTGCTCGGGCAGGGCGGGCCGCGCGTGATCGACTTCGGCATCGCCCGCACGACCGACGCCGCGGCCACGGTCACCAGCTCCGTCGTCGGCACCCCCGCGTACATGGCGCCCGAGCAGATCGCCGGGCAGCCGGTCGGGCCGCCCGCCGACGTGTTCGCGTGGGCGTCGGTCATCGTGTACGCGGCGACGGGGCAGCCGCCCTTCGGCAACGACACGGTCCCCGCGATCATCAACCGCATCCTGAACAACGAGCCCCAGCTCGGCGACGTGCCGCACCCGCTGCGCTCGATCGTGTACAGCTGCCTGGCCAAGGACCCGCACGCGCGTCCGGCCATGCGCGACGTGATCCTGCGGCTGCTCGGCGGTCAGGAGCCACTGGGGCCGCCCTGGGTCCCCACCCGCGGGCCAGGTCCGGCCCACGGGCCAGGGGCCGCGCACGGGGCGGGGGGCGGCGCGCAGGAGCGTACGCGTTCCGGCGTCCGCCGCCGGGTCAACGTGCCGCTGGTCGCCGGTGCCACCTCCGTCGTGGCGGCGGTGGCCCTGCTCGCCAGCGTCGGGTGGGTCGCGTCCACCACGACGCCCCTGACCGCCCTGCGCGCGCTCGGGCTGGGCCCCCAGCCGATCGCCGGGCCTTCCACGGGTCTCGCGACCCTGCCCGGGCGCGCCACGAACCGGCCGGAAACGCCCGCCAAGCCGACGAAGAAGCCGACCCAGAAACCAACGCAGAAGCCCACCCAGAAACCGGCCCAACGGCCGACCAAGAGAACGGAGCAGCCCACGCCGAAAGCCACGCCCACGCCCACGACCAAGCCCACGACCACGCGGCCGACTCCCACCCGGACCAAGGCCCCGGTCTCCGGCGCCGGCCTGCGGATTCTGTCGGTATACGTGCAGGGATGGCCGGAACGGGAGGGCTGCTGGAAGGAGAACGTGGCCATGGCCGCCAAGGTGGAGTCGGATTCGAAGGTGACCTTCGCCTACACCTTCACCGTGGACGGGAAGGCCGACGGAGGCCGCACGTCCATCTCCACGGGCGACGAGTACGCCGAGGTGCCCTCGGCGGGATACCTGCTGAAGCCCGGCAGGCACACGGTGACCTTCCGGGTGACCTCGCCGGTCGTCAGGACCAAGTCCGCCTCTTTCACCATCTGTCCTCTGGACCCGTAGTGGTCCCGCACCCGGACGCCGCCCAGTGGATCGAGCCCTACCGGATCGTCCGCAGGCTGGGGGAGGGCGGCCAGGGCGTGGGCGACACGTCACGGTGAACGTCTGCGACTTCGACAAGTACGGCTGAGACTCGGGAAAGTCGCGATGGCGCCGCACCATGCCGGCCCCATCAACCTGCCAGCCGGTGCCCAAACCCGCGTACGCATAGCCCAGAGGTGATTGAGCGGGTGGGCCGGCCTGCCTAGATTCCCCTCTGCAAGGGATGATCCAAGTCTGGCGGTCCTAACTCGTGAAGCGCACCCGTACCAATCTCACCCATCAGGCCCACTACGCGATCCGGCGTCCGTGGAGGATTCCGTCGCATCTGCGGCGGTTGACCCGCGACTCCTGGCTGCGTCTGCGGCACGCCGATCACGTCTCGTACTACCGGGCTGTCATGAAGTCCGACATCATCCGGGGCGCGGAGGGCGCGGTGGGCTCGCACAACCACAAGCGCTGGCTGGCGCTCGGGCGCCTGCAGTTCGACTACATGATGGACCACGGGCTCAAGCCCGAGTTCCGGATGCTGGAGATCGGCTGCGGCAACCTGCGCGCCGGACACCTGTTCATCGACTACCTGGACAGGGGCAACTACTACGGCATCGACATCTCGCCCGACATCCTCATCTCCGCGCTGGACAAGGTCGCCGAGCATGACCTGCAGGACAAGGTGCCGCACCTGACGTCGGTGCGCGATCTCCGGTTCGCGTTCCTGCCCGATGGGCACTTCGACGTGGTGCACGCGCACAGCGTCTTCTCCCACTCACCGCTGTACGTCATCGAGGAGTGCTTCGCCAACATCGGCCGGATCCTGACGCGCGACGGATGGTTCGACTTCACCTTCGGCCGCACCGACGGCAAGGAGCACCAGGTGCTGCGCGAGGACTTCTACTACCGCACCGAGACCCTCCTGGCCCTCGCCGACCGGCACCACCTGAACGCCACCTTCATGGACGACTGGGCGAACCTGCACAAGCAGTCGAAGATCCGCATCACCAGAAGGAGCTGACCCGGCGAGCAAGGTGGGGCCACGACTGGCCCCACCGGCCGACCTAACAGAACGTCGGCGTGCCCTCGGGAGCGTCCGGCATGGAGTCGACGATCCTGGCCTCCATCACCGCCATGCCGCCACGCAGGCTCTCCTGGGGACGCCCGCCGCCCTGCGCCGCCTCGATCAAGCTCCGCCAGCCGAGGAACCGGTACGTCTTCGGCTCGAAGACGAGCTCCTCGCGTTCCCACCCGTCGGGCCCCTGGTACTTGATCGACGCGCCCACGCCGCGGCGGCCCGCCGCATCGGCGGCGTCGGGGACCATGGTCACAGTGGGCATCTTCGACAGGGCGCCGAAGACCACGGCCCGCTGCCCGGACGTGGTGAAGGGATTCCCGGCGAGCTGGACGAGGTTCATCGCGAGGATTCTTTCGACTATGCGCCCCTTCTCCTCGGTGCTCAGCGGGGCCTTTCCTGGCGGGGTCCTGTCGACGAACGCTTCGGCGTCCGCGCGGGTCTTCGCCAGGAGCAGGTCGGGATCGGCGGGGAGGTCGCCGAGATCTGGCGACCACGCGGGTGACGCCTCCATATGGCACTGGCCGGCGCGCTGGTACTCCACCGTTCCAGCGGGTTGCACGCCCGGGTCTGCGGTACCGCTGATCATCTGCCTGTCTCCGAAGGTGGAGCGCGTCAGCGCCTTGCCGGGGTCAGCGGCGGGGATCCACACCTCGCGGCGAACGTCCTGCGTGTACTCGAACCCTCCGGTACTCGCCGCGCCCACCGTCCATTTGACGTCCTTGCGATCGACGTAGACGAACTGACCCGGTCGCGGCTTCAGGTCCTCTCCGGCCGACACCGCTGCCGCGTGCCTGAGCAGCTCCGCGGCGCTGGCCGGACGGGTCGCCAGGGGAGACGGGCCGTCGTCGCGTACCACGATCACGCCTGCGGTCACGGCCGCCGCCAGCCCGACGACGACGCCCGCCCTGAGCGCGACACGGCCGAAACCGCGGCCGGGTGCGCGTCGAGGCGTCGGCTCGTGGGATCCGCTGCCGGCGCGCTCCGCCTCGGCCTCGGCCGCCAGCAGCTCCCACGCGTGCGCGGAGACCTGGGGAGCGGGCCCCGGCAGGCTGTCGTGGTGAGCCCTGATCGTCTGGAGTTCGTTCATCCCAGCGCCTCCTCGTAGGGGCCGATGATCTTGCGAAGCTTCTTGCGGGCGCGGTTCAGCCGCGAGCCGACCGTTCCCTGAGGTATGCCGAGAGCGTCGGCCACCTCCTCGTAACTGAGCTGGCCGCACGCGACAAGCAACAGCACATCCCTGTCGCCGGCCGATAACCGGGCCAGTCCCGCGGCCAGCCCCGGCTGCATGGTCGCTGCGGCCACCCGCTGCACCACGAGATCGTCATGGCCGGCGACGTCCTCAGGCGCCGCGCTCCTGGCCAGCGCCCGGTATCTGCGGGCCTCGGCGCGCCGGTGATCGGCGACGAGGTTGGAGGCGATGCCGTACAGCCAGGCACGGGCGCTGGAGCGGCCGGTGTCGTAGGTCTTCCTGGCGCGGAAGGCGCGCAGGAACGTCTCCGCGGCGAGGTCGTCCGCGGCCTGCTCGCCCAGCCGCGTGTGCACATAGCGGTGGACGGTGTCGAAATAGCGGTCGAAGAGGGCGCCGAACCGCTCGGGGTGACGCCACGACTGCTCGATCAGGTGGGCGTCGGAGACCTCGACGGGTGGCGCTGAATCTTGAGGGGGTGCGGACATGCACGCTGACCCTTCGGCGGGGTACGTCGGACATCAGTAGTTCGGCGCAACCCCGATCCGCCTTCACGGCACGGGTACCCGCTCACGTCCTCGTGACGAGGATCCCGTCGTCGTCGCTGAAGAGTTCGGCGCCGGGGGAGAAGGTGACGCCGCCGAACGTCACCGGGACGTCGCGCTCGCCCGTCCCGTTCTTGATGCTCTTGCGCGGGTTGGAACCGAGGGCCTTGACGCCCAGGTCGAGCGCGCGCAGGGCGGCGACGTCGCGTACCGCGCCGTTGATGACCACCCCCGACCAGCCGCTGCCGACGGCGAGGCCCGCGATCATGTCGCCCATGAGCGCGGCGTGCAGGGAGCCGCCGCCGTCGACGACCAGCACCCGCCCCTCGCCTGGCTCGGACAGCGCGGCTTTGAGCAGGGCGTTGTCCTCGTGGCAGCGGACGGTCGCGATGACGCCGTGGAAGGCGCGGCGCCCGCCGTACTGGCGGAACTGCAGGTCGCAGGAGTCGAGCTCGTCGCCGCGCTCGTCGTAGAGGTCCGCGGTCACTATGGTCATGGGGGCCCTTCCCGGAATGCAGGTGCCGGCGGGCGGCACGGGATCTCCACCGGGGACGGTAGCGCATCGTCTCGGGTCGGCTGGAAGGCGGTTGACGCCCGGCTGTCGGTGAGGTGAACTCGACATACCGCAGTACCGCCGCGGAAGCGCGGGTGCTGCGGTATTCGAGTTTCTCGGCCCGGAATTCCGGCCGGCGAATTCCCGGCCGCCGGATTTCGCCGGAAAGCCCGTTTACCGGCCGCGGCAATGACCGCTGTCAAGAACGTCCGGCGCCGGTCCACGGAGATGACAGGGCCCTTTGCACAGTCATGCGGATCATGTTAGATGGAGGTGCAAGCTGTCACATGGCCGTCGCGACAACGTGTCCGGGCGCTCGCGCTGAGCGTTGACGACACAGTATTCGATCATGCTCCGGCAGAGAGGACCGGGCTCGGTGACGCTGATTCTTGATGGCATCTGCGTTCGGTGGCGCGGAGAGATATGGCTCGACGACATCAGTCTCGAATTATCGAGCGGAATGACGACGCTCATCGGGCCGATGGCGGCAGGAAAGACGACGCTAATGCGCGTCGCCGCCGGGCTGCAACCGCCCGCCGGCGGACGCGTCGTGGTCAACGGAGAAGACGTCACGGCCATTTCGGTACGAAAGCGGTCCATCGCCTTCGTCTATCAGCAATTCATCAACTATCCGTCCCTGACGGTCTACGAGAACATCGCCTCCCCGCTGCGCCTGGCGTCCTCCTTCCCGAAGGACGGGATCGACCGGCGGGTGCGCGAGGTCGCCGAGCTCATGCGCATCGGTGAGCTGCTCGACCGCAGGCCCGCCGAGCTGTCCGGAGGCCAGCAGCAGCGCACCGCCATCGCCAGGGCGCTGGCCCGGCCGGTGGACGTGCTGCTGCTCGACGAGCCGCTCGCGAACCTCGACTACAAGCTCAGGGAGCAGTTGCGGGCCGACCTGAAGAGCATGTTCCGCGACTCGCCCGGCGTCGTCCTCTACTCCACCGCCGACCCGGCCGAGGCGCTGACCTTCGCGGCGCCGACGGTGGTGCTGAGCGAGGGCCGGGTCGAGCACGTCGGCGACGTCGCGGAGATGTACCACCTGCCGCCGACGCTGACGGTCGCCGCGACCCTCAGCGACCCGCCGCTGAACCTGCTGCCGGGCGTGGTCCGCGACGGCCGGATCGAGTGCCTCGGCGTCTCGTTCCCGGCCCCAGGCGCGCACGCCTCCGGCGAGGGCCGGCCGGTCGTCCTCGCGGTGCGCCCGCACCAGGTGTCCATCGAACGCCGGCCAGGCGCGCTGGAGTTCCCCGCGGAGATCCGGCTCGCGGAGGTGACGGGGAGCGCCACCTTCGTCCATCTCCTGGTGGCGGGCCAGCGGCACCTCGTCGCGGAGCTGCCGGGAACGCAGCTCTTCGACCCGGGGGAGCCGGCGGTGGCCTCCGTCGACCCGGCCGACATCTTCGTGTTCGACGAGATCGGCGGGCGGCTGCTCGCCACGTCGGCGGCGGAGGTCGATCTGCATGGCTGACGTCCGCCTGGAGGGCGTCGGGCACAGCTACGACGGCGGCCGCACCTGGGCGCTCAAGCCGATGACCTGGACGTGGCGCAGCGGCCGGGCCTACGCCCTGCTCGGCCCGAGCGGCTGCGGCAAGACCACGCTGCTGAACATCATCTCGGGCCTGCTCACCCCCACCGAGGGGCGGATCTGGCTCGACGACCGCGAGGTGACCGCGGTCCCGACCGCGGCGCGCAACATCGCGCAGGTCTTCCAGTTCCCGGTGCTCTACGAGGAGATGTCGGTGTACGACAACCTCGCCTTCCCGCTGCGCAACCGCAGGTATCCCAAGGCGGAGATCGACCAGCGGGTGCGCGGGGTGTCGCGGCTGCTGGGCCTGGACGACCACCTCGGCCGCAGGTCACGGCGGCTGGACCCGGGACGGCAGCAGATCGTCAGCCTGGGCCGCGGGCTCGTCCGGTCCGACGTCGCGGCCGTCCTGCTCGACGAGCCGCTCACCGTCGTGGACCCGGCCCTGAAGTGGACGTTGCGCAGCAAGCTGAAGGAGATCCACCGCGACACCGGGCACACCCTCATCTACGTCACCCACGACCAGACGGAGGCGCTGACCTTCGCCGACGAGGTGGTCGTGCTCAACGACGGGGCGATCGTGCAGGCGGGCGAGCCGGCAGAGCTGTTCCTGTCGCCCGCGCACGAGTTCGTCGGCCACTTCATCGGCTCGCCCGGCATGAACGTGTTACCCGCCGAGATCGCCGCCGACGGGGTGGTGCGGGTCGGGCAGTCGGCTGTCGGGCGCGCCGTGGGCGACCTGCCGCCGGGGCCGGTGCGCGTCGGCGTCCGTCCCGAGTTCGTGACGGTCGGCGGCGGGCGGGCGACGCCGGGCCTGAGCGCCGAGGTGACCGGGGTGGACCGGATGGGCGCCTACAACCTCGTGCACGCCCGAGCGGACGGCCACGCCCTCGTCGCCAAGGTCGACGCCGCCTCGTCGTACGCGCCGGGCGCCGTGGAGTTCTTCCGGTTCGCCACCGATCGAGCGTTCCTGTTCCGAGACGCGGTCAGGTGCGGGTCGCTCGCTCCCCTGGAAGGAGGCGGCGCAGCGTGACCGTCACCAGGATCGAGGAGCCCGTCGCGGACGCCGCCGCGCCTCCCGAGACGTCCGACAGGCAGCCGGACGTCAAGCCGAAGAACAACCGGGCCTGGCTCCTTGTCCTGCCGGTTGTCGTGTCCGTCGCGTTCACGGCGGTGATCCCGCTGATGACGGTCGTCAACTTCTCCGTCCAGGACATCTTCAGCCCGAGCGACCGGATCTTCGTCGGGCTGGAGTGGTTCCGTTCCGTCTCCCGCGACCCCGAGGTCAGGTCCGCCTTCCTGCGGACCCTGATGTTCTCCGCCCAGGTGCTGCTGGTGGAGATCCCGCTCGGGGTGGCGATCGCGGTGTCGATGCCGCGCCGCGGGGTGTGGGTGTCGGCGGCGCTGGTCGTCGTCGCGCTGCCGCTGCTCATCCCGTGGAACGTGGTCGGCACCATCTGGCAGATCTTCGCCCGCGCCGACATCGGGCTGGGCGGCTGGACGGTCAACAACGTGCTGGGCGTCGACTTCAACTACACCCTGGACTCCACCGACGCCTGGATCACGGTCCTGGTCATGGACGTCTGGCACTGGACCCCGCTGGTGGCGCTGCTGGCCTACGCGGGCCTGCGGTCGATCCCCGACCCCTACTTCCAGGCCGCGCAGATCGACGGCGCGTCGGGCTGGGCGACCTTCCGCCACATCCAGCTGCCGCGGCTGCGCGGGGTGCTGACCATCGCGATCCTCCTCCGGTTCATGGACAGCTTCATGATCTACACCGAGCCGTTCGTGGTGACCGGAGGCGGGCCGGGAAACGCCACCTCGTTCCTCAGCATCCTGCTGTCGAAGATCGCCGTCGGCCAGTTCGACCTGGGGCCGGCGGGCGCGTTCTCGCTGCTCTACTTCCTCATCGTGCAGATCGTCTCGTACGTCTTCTTCACCGTGCTGACGAGGAGCGGGAGGTGAAACCGGTGGCCACCAGGCGACTTCCATGGGCCCGCACGGTGTTCTGGCTGTACGCGGCCACGCTCATGCTTCCGCTGCTGTGGATGCTGGGCATGTCCATCAGGCCCAACGAGGACATCCTCGGCAGTTTCTCGCTGCTCCCGCAGCGGGTGACGTTCGACAACTACCGGACGTTCTTCACGGACTCCGCGTGGTACTCGAGCTATCTCAACTCCATCGTGTACACGTCCATCAACGCGGTGCTGTCGCTGGTGGTGGCGCTGCCCGCCGCGTACGCTTTCTCCCGTTTCCGGTTCGCCGGCGACAAGCACCTGTTCTTCTGGCTGCTCACGAACCGCATGGCGCCGCCCGCGGTCTTCCTGCTGCCGTTCTTCCAGATCTACCAGAGCGTGGGCCTGTTCGACACCCACCTCGGCGTCGCCATCGCGCACATGCTGTTCAACGTCCCGCTGGCCGTGTGGATCCTGGAAGGGTTCATGTCGGGCATACCCCGCGAGATCGACGAGACGGCGGCGGTCGACGGGTACTCGCTGCCGCGGTTCTTCGTCCGGATCTTCCTGCCGATGATCCGCTCCGCGATCGGGGTGACCGCCTTCTTCTGCTTCATGTTCAGCTGGGTCGAGCTGCTCATCGCCAGGACCATCACCTCGGTCAACGCCAAACCGATCGCCGCCACCATGACCAGGACCGTGAGCGCGGCGGGCGTCGACTGGGGGCTGCTCGCGACGGCCGGCGTGCTGACGATCATCCCCGGAGCGATCGTCATCTGGTTCGTCCGCAACTACATCGCCAAAGGCTTCGCGCTCGGAAGGGTCTGACCATGCTCGAGTGGATGGTGTGGACTCCGCCCACGGCCCTCGTGTTCATCGGTCTGGGGCTCCTGCTCTGCGGGATGGCGGTGTGGGCCCGGCTCTCGCCGCCGGTCGCGCGGCGCGGCTTCCTGCGCATCGAGACCGACCGGGGAGACCGGTTGTACATCGGCCTGATCAGCGCCGCCGTCGTGCTGGCCGGATGGATCGCCATCACCGACCTGTCGATGTGGCTGGCGCTGGCGTTCGCGCTGCTCGTGGCGTCGCTGATCGGGATATGGGGATGACAGAGGAGGAGTCAGGGCATGCTCGACAGGAAGGTCCGGAGGAGATATCGAAGAAGCAGGCCGGCGGCGGTCGGTCTGGCGGTGCTCGTCCTGGTGGTGGCGGGCTGCACGGGAAACGGCGACGACAGCCGCAAGAGCGACTTCAAGGAGGCTGACGGGAAGGCGGCGGCCCAGCGCTGGGTGGCCTCCGAGTTCACGCCGAGCACCCTGTCGAAGGAGCAGCAACTCGCGGAGCTCGACTGGTTCATCAAGGCGGCCGCGCCGTACCGGGGCATGGACATCAACGTCGTCTCCGAGACGATCACCACGCACCAGTACGAGTCGCAGAAGCTCGCCAAGGCGTTCACCGAGATCACCGGGATCAAGGTCAAGCACGACCTGATCCAGGAAGGTGATGTCATCGAGAAGCTGCAGACCCAGATCCAGGGCAACCAGAACATCTACGACGCCTACGTCAACGACTCCGACCTCATCGGCACCCACTCCCGCGGCGACTACGTCTTCCCGCTCTCCGACTACATGGCCGGAGAGGGCAAGGCGGTCACGTCCCCCACCCTCGACCTCAACGACTTCATCGGCATCAGCTTCACGACCGGCCCGGACAAGAAGCTGTACCAGCTCCCCGACCAGCAGTTCGCCAACCTCTACTGGTTCCGCTACGACTGGTTCACCGATCCGGACATCAAGAAGCAGTTCAAGAGCGCGTACGGCTACGACCTGGGCGTCCCGGTCAACTGGGCGGCGTACGAGGACATCGCCGACTTCTTCACCAACAAGGTGAACGGCGACGGGACCATCGACGGCAAGAAGGTCTACGGCCACATGGACTATGGCCGCAAGGACCCGTCCCTGGGCTGGCGCTTTACCGACGCGTGGCTGTCCATGGCAGGCAACGGCGACCCCGGCATCCCCAACGGCCTGCCGGTGGACGACTGGGGCATCAGGGTGGAGAACTGCCGCCCCGTCGGGTCGTCGGTGACCCGCGGCGGCGACACCAACGGCCCGGCCGCGGTGTACGCCCTGAACAAGTACGTCGAGTGGCTGAAGAAGTACGCGCCCAAGGAAGCGGCCGGGATGAACTTCAGCGAGTCCGGCCCGGTGCCCGCGCAGGGGCACATCGCGCAGCAGGTCTTCTGGTACACCGGGTTCACGGCCGACATGACCAAGGAAGGGCTGCCGGTCGTCAACGCCGACGGCACGCCGAAGTGGCGCATGGCGCCGAGCCCCCACGGCGTCTACTGGAAGAACGGCAACAAACTCGGCTACCAGGACGCGGGTTCCTGGACCCTGCTGAAGAACACCCCCAAGGACAGCAGGGCCGCCGCCTGGTTGTACGCACAGTTCGTCACGTCCAAGACGGTCTCGCTGAAGAAGTCGATCACCGGGTTGACCTTCATCCGTGACTCGGACATCAGGAGCGACTACTTCGCCAAGAACGCCCGCAAGTACGGCGGGCTGATCGAGTTCTACCGGTCGCCGGCCCGCAAGCAGTGGACCCCGACCGGGACGAACGTCCCCGACTACCCCAAGCTCGCCCAGCTGTGGTGGCAGAACGTCGCCACCGCCGTCACGGGAGAGACGACGGCCCAGCAGTCGATGGACAACCTCGCCAAGCAGCAGGACGACATCCTCGCCCGGCTGGAACGGCGCGGCTACGGCGGCAACTGCGCGCCGAAGCTGAACCCCGAACGTGACGCTCAGTACTGGCTGGACCAGCCGGGGGCCCCGGTGCCGAAGCTCGCGGACGAGCGAGGCAAGCCAGAAACCCTCGACTACGACAAGCTCCTCGCCCAGTGGGGCTGACCGCCTGAGCACCTGCGGCCCAGCCCGGTCCGCCAAGGCCGACCGGGCTGGGCCGTCTCGTGTGTTCGGCGGGCCGCCGGACGTGCGCGGGCCTAGCCTGTGCACGTCCAGCCCCGGCAGAGAGCCTGTGAGAGGTCGTCATGAAGCACATCGAGGTGGAGCAGAAGTACGAACTCGCCGACCGGAGCCGGCTGAAGTCCGCGCTGGAGGCGCTCGGCGCGGAACCCCGTCCGGCCGTCCGCCAGGTCGACACCTACTACAACGGCGCGGAGCGGGACTTCCTCGCCTCCGAGGTCGTCTCGGAGTGGCTTCGCCTCCGCCAGTCGGGCCGGGGAGACTCGATCAACTTCAAGCGGTGGCACCCGCTCGACGCCGTCCGCAAGTCCCACGCCGACGAGTACGAGAGCGGTGTCGCGGACCTCGAGGCGATGCGCCTGATGCTGGACGCGCTCGGTCACACCGTCATGGTCGTCGTGGACAAGACGCGGGAGGAGTGGACCGTCCCCGGCAGGGTCGAGGTCGCCTTCGACACCGTCGAAGGAGCCGGGGAGTTCGTCGAGTTCGAGTTCAAGGGCGACGCCGTCGACGCCGACGACGCCAACGCCCAGCTCGACGCCTTCGTCACCGCGCTCGGCGTCGAACTCGGGGAACGCGTCCACCGCGGCTACCCGCACATGCTGCTCGGCCGCGACCACTGACCTTCGTCCGCGACGCCCGCCGGCGGCAGGGTGATCAGGGGTTCTGGAAGGCGACCTCCGGGTTCGCTGGTGACGCCGCGTCGAGCAGCGGCTGCTTCTCGCCCTTCAGGTGCAGGTCGAAGAGGGCGCCGACGTAGGCGCGGGTGAGCTCCAGCGCGCGCTGCGGGGAGAGCTCGCCGGGGCCGGGCATGCCCAGCTGCTTCTTCAGGATGGGCAGGTCGGTGAAGCTGTCATGGACGGACCCGGCCAGGGTCAGCCAGCGCTTCCAGCCGTCCAGGTGCGCCCAGTCGCGATCCCAGGTGTGATCCTTGCCGGGGCTGTGGTCGGACTGGCTGCCCATCAGCAGGAAGGCGCGCTTGCCGAGGCCGATGGCGGGGACCGGCGCGTTGAAGGTGCCGTCCAGGTTCGCCCCGGCTCGTACCCGCTTGTCGGCGGCCATGGTCGCGGCGCTGGCGTCGCCGCCGACGGAGTGCCCGGCCATGCCGATCCGCTTGGGGGCGATCATGCGGGCGTGCCGCCACGCCGGATGGCGACCGGTCAACTGGTCGAGCACGAAGGAGACGTCCTTGGTCCGGCTCTTGGTGATGGCCTCCAGCCCGCCTTCGGGTGGCTTGGGCCGGTCGCAGATGGGAGCGCAGGTGAGCATGCGCCCGTCGGGGAAGGACGTGCCGGAGGACTCGTAGGTGTGGTCGACCAGCGCGACGACGTAGTCGCGACTGGCCAGGTCCTCGGCGAGGCCGGTCAGGCTGGCACGCGGCAGCCCGAGGCCGGGCGAGAGCACCACCAGCGGGAAGCGGCCGCCTATCGGGCGGGCCCTGGTGTGCGCGTAGGTGCGGGTGCCGCTGACCGTCTCGGCCGGGACGTCGGCGCCCTGAGCCTTCCTCTGCACCAGCGACCGGGCTTCCTCGACGGTCATGTAGGGGGCGGGGCCGCCGGTCCCGGATCTGGCGGGGTAGTACATCGACACCATCAGCTGCCGGGCGCCCGCCTCTGGCACCCAGGGGTCCTTGCGGTGCTCGTCGACGAGGCGCAGGATGTCGCGACCGACCGCATGCGGCCCTGTCGGGCGGGGCAGCTGCAACTGGACGCCGGACACGGCCGCGGCGGCAGTGGGGGAGGCCGCCTGCGTGGCGCCTGCCGTCACGGTTACGGTGAGGCCTGCCAGCAGCGGAGCGATCAGCAGCCGTGCCAGGCGGGCCCGGCCGCGCCTGCCGGTCGGCGTCTGGCGGGCAGGCTGGGTTTCTCGTCTCATCAGATTCCTCTCTCTGGGGACGTCGGCAGAGTGCCGCGTCCCGCGTTCACACATCGCGGCGGCGTAGAACGATCAGGGTGAGCAGGGCCCCGGCGAGCGGCCAGAGCGCGAACACGATCCACGAGCCGGTGACCGTGGGCAGGGCGGGATCGACGCGAGGGTGCGTCAGCGACAGGCAGTTACGCCATACGTAGAACGGGAACAGGGCGTACAGCTCGTTCGCCCACTGGTGGACGGTCGGCTTGAAGGCGGTCGGCAGGACGACCAGCACGGCGATGACCGTGACGATGGTGGCCGCGGTGTGCCGCAGCAGCGCGCCGATGCCCATGCCGGCGAGCGCGGACACGGGTGCGAGCAGCGCGTTCGCGGTGAGTGCGCGCAGGACGCCCGGGTCGCCGATCGAGACGCCGGCGTCGCGGCCTGACAGGATGGCCTGGCTCACGCCGAACGTGGCCACCGCGATGACCGTGCCGGTGGCGAGCATGACGCCCGCCACGACGCACACCTTGGCGGCCACGACGCGGTGCCGGGCCGGGACGGCGGCGAACGTCGTGCGGATCAGGCCGCTCGCGTACTCACCGGCGATCGTCAGAGCGCCCACGCTGCCCGCGCCCATGACGAGGAAGGCGGCCGTGAGGCCGCTGAGAGCGTCGGTC
The DNA here is from genome assembly GCF_040614375.1 of Nonomuraea sp. NPDC005983. NCBI lineage: Bacteria > Bacillati > Actinomycetota > Actinomycetes > Streptosporangiales > Streptosporangiaceae > Nonomuraea > Nonomuraea sp. NPDC005983. The sequence goes on along the minus strand of NZ_JBEXUP010000091.1, from coordinate 21,003 downwards.
ATCGGGTTGTGCATGGCCTTCTCCCTCGGGGGGAAGGCCGGCCAGCTGTTGTAGGTGTCGATGCTCTTCTGCGCGGCGAGCCCGATCATGACCAGCGTGCCGACCCCGAGCAGCCAGGCGGTCGAGCGCAACGACCACAACTTGATCCACTCGGCGGCGAGGAGGTCGCGGAGCCGGGCGTGCGGCGTGGCGGTGAGGGCGATCATCGGCGAGCCTCCGCGCGGTAGTCGGCCTGGTGGTCGGCCCGGTAGTCGGCCCGGTAGTCGGCACTGTCGGCGGTGAGTTCCATGAACGCCTCCTCCAGCGACGCGGTGCGCGGAGCGAGCTCGTGCAGCACGATCCGCCGCTCGTGGGCGAGCGCGCCGATGCGGGCCGCGCTCAGCCCGGTCACCGTGAGCCCGTCGTCGCCCTCTGGACATACGGACGCGCCCGCCAGGGTCAGCACGGACGCCAACTCGGCGGTGTCGGGAGTGCGGACCGTGACGCGGGTTCGGGCGCCGCGGGCCGCGAACTCGGCGACGCTCTCGTCCGCGATCAGCTCGCCGCGGCCGATGACGACGAGGCGATCGGCGGTGTTCTCCATCTCGCTCATCAGATGGCTGGAGACCAGCACCGTCCTGCCCTCGGCGGCCAGCCGCTGGAACAGGCCGCGCACCCAGCGCACGCCTTCGGGGTCCAGGCCGTTGACCGGCTCGTCGAACAGCAGCACGGGCGGGTCGCCCAGCAGGGCGGTCGCGATGCCGAGCCGCTGGCGCATGCCGAGCGAGAACCCGCCGACGCGGCGCCGCGCCACGCCGGCCAGCCCTACCTCCCGCAGGACCTCGTCCACCCGCCGGCGGGGCAGGCCGTTGCTCCGGGCCAACGCGGACAGATGCGCCGCGGCGCTGCGGCCGCCGTGCACGTCGTCGGCGTCGAGCAGCGCGCCGACGTGGCGCAGCCCGGCACTGCGGCGCCTGTACGGCTGCCCGTCGACGGTGGCGGAGCCGCTGGTGGGCTCGTGCAGGCCGAGGATCATGCGCAGCGTGGTGCTCTTCCCTGCGCCGTTCGGGCCGAGGAACCCGGTGACGTGCCCGGGGCGCACCGTGAACGTCAGGTCGTGCACGGCCAGGACGTCGCCGTAGCGCTTGGTCAGTCCGTTGACTTCGATCACCCGGCCAACGTTGTCGCAGGCCAGGCCCGTACAGCATCTGGCTGTCGGCCGGACTCCGAGGCCCGGGGGTGGCCTGCGGGCGTACGCCTGTGGGCCGATGCCCGGCGGGGAACCGGCTGGCTACCATCGACCCGTGCACCAGAACACGCCCCGGCCTCCCCTGCTGCAACGGCTGCCGCCGGGCGCGTGGACCGTGCTCACGTGGTGCGCCGTGGCCGGGTTCGCGCTGGTGCTGTTCGCGACGATGGCGCACGGCCCGGCGCCGGTCCGGCCGTATGCCCGCCCTCCCCTGGAGGGCGCGGCGCGCGCGGTCGTGGCCGTCGCCATGGCGGTGCCTCTCGGGTGGGCGCGACTGCGGCCGTCGCCGGTTCTGGCGGTGCTGCTGGCCGAAGTGGCCGCGGTCATCGTGCTGCGAGGGCGCACCGAGCAGATCTGGCCGCTCTACCTGACGGCGGACGTCCTGGTCTGCTTCATCACGGCCACGCGGTCCCGCCGCGCCGGCATCGTCGCGGCGGCCGTCACGCTGGCCGTCCAGGAGGCGGCCGGGCAGGTGGGCCTCTACCTCGGCGGGGGCAACCCGCTGGCTCCGGGGTTCATCGCCGTGGCGCTCCTCCTCGGCCTGACCGTGCTGGTCGCCTGGATGGCCGGGACGTCGATCCGCCAGCGGCGCGAGTACGACGAGGCCCTGCGCGCGCAGGCGGCCGTCCAGGCGGTCACGGCCGAGCGGCTGCGCATCGCCCGCGAACTGCACGACATGGTCGCCCACAGCATCGGCATCATCGCGATCCAGGCCGGCGCGGGCCGCCGGGTGATCGACGCCCAGCCGGCGCAGGCGCGCGACGCGCTCAGCGCCATCGAGTCCGCCAGCCGGGAGACGCTCAAGGGGCTGCGGCAGGTGCTCGGCGTGCTCCGCCAGACCGAATCCGAGCCGGTGGAGCCGGGGCTGGCCGGCCTCGACCGGCTGGCCGCGACGACGACGGCCGCCGGTGTCCGCGTGGACGTGCGCCGACAGGGGGAGCGGCGCTCGCTGCCCCGCGCCATCGACCAGTCCGCCTTCCGCATCATCCAGGAGTCGGTGACCAACGTGGTGCGCCACGCAGGCACCCGCAACTGCCAGGTGTCGCTCGACTACCGAGGCGACGAACTGCGCATCGAGGTCGTCGACGACGGGCGCGGTGGTGCCGTAGAAGGGGCCGGGGTCGCGCGCGGCGGTGCCACGGAGCGGGCCGGCGGCGGCGTGGATGCGGGCGGGTACGGCATTTCTGGCATGCGGGAACGGGTCGCCCTGCTGGACGGCGACTTCAGCGCCGGGCCGCGCCCCGAAGGCGGCTTCCGCGTCGCCGCGCGGCTGCCGGTGCCGACGGAGGCACGATGACCGTCCGCGTCGTCCTCGCCGACGACCAGCCGCTGGTACGCGCCGGGCTGCGCATGGTCATCGCCGGCAGCCCGGACGTCGACGTCGTCGGGGAGGCCGGAACCGGCACCCAGGCGATCCAGCTGGCCAGAGAGCTCCGCCCCGACGTGGTGCTGATGGACATCCGCATGCCCGGCATGGACGGCATCGAGGCCACCCAGGTGATCACAGCCGGCTCCCCGGCGGCCCGCGTCGTCATCCTCACCACCTTCGACGACGACGACAACGTCTACGCCGCACTGCGCGCCGGCGCGAGCGGGTTCCTCGTCAAGGACATGGCCCTCGACGACATCCTCGCGGCCGTCCACGTGGTCGCCGCCGGTGACGCCCTGATCGCGCCGAGCGTCACCCGGCGCCTCATCGAGGAGTTCGCCGGCCGTCCCGAACCCGTCCCGCAGCGGCGCGAGCTCGCCGGCGTCACCGGACGGGAACGCGAGGTGCTGACCCTCGTCGGGCGCGGCCTGTCCAACGGTGAGATCGCGGCGCAGCTGCACATCAGCGCGGGCACCGCCAAGGCGCACGTGGGGAGCCTGCTCACCAAGCTCGGCGCCCGCGACCGGGTCCAGCTCGTCATCATCGCCTACGAGGCGGGCCTGGTGTCCCCGTCCCGCTGACGGGCCCCTCCAGGGGCAGGTGTGGGTTACTGCTGGGGGGCGGCGCTTCGAATGAAGCCGCCGAAACGGGCGATCAGCCTGGTCGTGGCGGGGGCGGGCCGGGAGAGTCCGGATGGCCCACGTCGGGGGCGGGCCCGGAGGGCTGCTCGGGGTTGGCGGGGAGGCGCAGGGCGGCGGCGAGACCGATCAGGGCGAAGACGGCCAGGGTGATCATCGCGAGGGCGTAGGACCGGTTTCCCGTGGCCAGATTGGAGACGAGAATCGTCCCGGCGATCGCCGTGCCGAACGACGAGCCGAGATTGGAGATGCTGCGCGACAGCCCGGATATCTCGCCCTGCAGCTTCTCGGGGAAGCTCGACTGCACGACGTTGATCGAGGGGGTCAGCATGACTCCCAGGCCCAGGCCGATCAGCAGCAGCCCGGGGGTGAAGGCGACGACCCTCGACGACGCCTTGACCAGGGCGAGCAGCACTCCGATCCCGGCCAGGGTCACGACGAAACCCCCCAGGATCAGGGTTCTCTGTGCGCGCCTCTTGGCGAGTCGTCCCGCGGCCAGCGACGAGACCAGGACGCCGACGGTCGCCGCGGTGAAGATGAGCCCCGTCTCGATCGCGTTGTATCCGCGAGCGGTCTGGAGGAAGACGGCGACGACGAACGACGTCCCCATCAGAAGCATCCACTGGACGTTCTGAGTGACCAGGCCCAGGTTGGACGTGCGGTTCCTGAACAGCCCGGTCGACAGCAGCGGCTCCTTCCCCGCACGCTCCTGAGCGCGGATGTACAGGAGGAACCAGACCAGGAAGACGGCCCCGATCGCGAGGAACACCGCCATCAGCGCGACGTCGCGACCGGCCTGCAGGATCCCGAACACCACGCAGAACATGCCGACGGCCGACAGGATCGCCCCGACCGTGTCGAAGGGGCGCGTCGGATCCGGTGGCACGGGATCGACGATCCGGCGGCTGAGAAAGATGATCGTCGCGACGATCGCGGCCTGGAAGACGAACGCGGCCCGCCAGCTGATCGCCGTCGTGATGAGCCCCCCGAGCAGCGGGCCCGCCGCGGCGCCGATGCCTCCCATCCCGCTGATCATGCCGAAGGCGCGGGCGCGTGACGGGAGGTCGCTGAACGCCATCGTCGTGAGGATGTAGACCGGCGGGATCAGCAGCGCTGTGCCCACCCCTTCCAGCACCGAGTTGCCGAGGATCAGCACTCCGAGACCGGGTGAAACCGTGCTGAGCAGGGCGCCGATTCCGTACAGCGTGAGGCCCAGCAGGAAGCACCGCTTGCGCCCCCATCGGTCGGTCAGCTTGCTGCCGGGGATCATGAGGATCGCCATGATCAGCAAGAACAGCGTGATCGTGATCTGCACGCCCTTCACGGTCGTGTCCAGGTCCCTGCTGATGTCGTTGATCATCACGTTCATGTTCGAGCCCGCGAAGCTGCAGATGAACTGGGCAAGGGCGAGCGGCGCCAGGAGTCTCCGTGACGCGGCGGCCGAGCCTGTGGTTGCCGGAGTACTGGTCATCTGCCGCGGCCTACCTTCCGGCGCGGTCGAGCTCCTGGTCGAGGGCGAGGGCCGCGCCGATGAGCGCCAAGTGGGTGAAGGCCTGCGGGAAGTTGCCGAGCTGCTCACCCGATGGGCCGATCTCCTCGGCGAACAGGCCGACGTGGTTGGCGTAGGTGAGCATCTTGTCGAAGGCGTACCGGGCCTGGTGCAGCCGTCCGGCGCGGGCCAGGGCCTCGACGTAGAGGAAGCTGCACAGGTTGAAGGTGCCCTCGGAGCCGCGGAGCCCGTCCGGAGAGGCCGTGGGGTTGTAGCGGTAGACGAGGCTGTCGCTGACCAGCTCTCGGTCCATGGCGTCGAGGGTGCTCAGCCAGGCGGGGTCCCGTGGTGCGACGAACCCGACGCGGGGCATGAGCAGGAGCGAGGCGTCCAGGACGTCGGTGTCGTAGTGCTGGACGAACGCCTCCTGCTTCGGGTTCCAGCCGCGTTCGACGATCTGGTTGAAGACGGCGTCGCGGGCTCCCATCCAGCGGGCGTAGTCGGCGGGGCGCGAGTACGCGGTGGCCATGCGGATGCCGCGGTCGAAGGCGACCCAGGTCATCAGGCGGCTGTAGGTGAAGTCCTGGCGTCCGCCGCGGGTCTCCCAGACGCCCTCGTCGGGACGGTCCCAGCTGCCCGCCAGCCAGTCGAGGACGCCGGCGAAGGTCTGCCAGCCGCGGACGCCCCCGATGTCCTGGGCCTGGGCCAGGGCGTCGGCGGCCTCGCCGTAGATGTCGAGCTGGATCTGGTCAGCGGCGGCGTTGCCGACCCGGACCGGCGCGGACTTCTGGTATCCCTCCAGGTGGTCGAGGACCTCCTCGGTCAGGTGGGGGTCTCCGTCGACCCGGTACATGATCTGCAGCGGCTCGCCCGACTCGGTGCCGCCGGCGTGGAGGCGATCGCGCAGCCAGAGGCGGAATGCCTGGGCCTCCTCGACGAAGCCGAGGTCGATCAGGACCCTCACGGACAGGGAGGCGTCGCGGATCCACGTGTATCGGTAGTCCCAGTTGCGCTCGCCGCCGATCTGCTCCGGCAGGCCCATGGTGGCGGCGGCGATCGGCGCCCCGGTGGGCGCGTACGTGAGCAGTTTGAGGGTGATCGCGGAGCGGTGCACCACCTCGTACCAACGGCCGCGGTAGCTGGAGGTTCGCACCCAGTTGTGCCAGAAGGAGCGGCAGGCTTCGATGCTGTCGCGCACCTGGTCGCCGGTCAGCGGGCGGGTGGTGTGGTGGTCGCTTCTGTCGCTGGTCAGCGTGACGGCGGCCACCTCGCCGGCCTGGAGGGTGAAGCGGGCGGTGACGTCGCCACCGTCCGGATGCAGCGTGAGCGGGGCGCTGGCCTGCACGTGGAGGTCCGTGCCGGGGCCGCGGAAGAGGGCCGACCCGTCGTCCAGGAGGGTGAGGGTGTGCGGCGCTCGTCCGTAGTCGAAACGGGGACGGCAGACGAGGGAGAAGGGCAGGCTGCCGCGGACCACCCGGGCGATCCGTACCAGGCGATGCCGGTTGGTGGGCGTGGCGGAGAGGGACGGCTCCATGAAGTCGGCGACCTCGCCCACACCGCCCGGAGCCATGAACCGGGTGACCAGGACGGCGGTGTCAGCCAGGTAGAGCTGCCGGATGGTCGCTCCGGCGGTGCCGTCCAGGTCGGCGGCCAGCCGGCAGAATCCGCCGCGCTCGCTGTCGAGGATGGAGGCGAAGAGGCTCGGAGAGTCGAACCGGGGCGTGCACCACCAGTCGATCGTGCCCGCGTCGGAGACGAGCGCGGCAGTCTGAAGGTCTCCGACCATGCCGTGGTCCGCGATCTGCGGGTAGTCGTACATGGCTTCCTCCGTCGTCTGTCGGACGCGCCGAACGTCAGTCGCCGGGGGGACGTACCTACCACGCTAACCCTCGGCGTGCCGCTAAATCACCTATGTGGCATTTCGCGCGCTCCGCTGGACCTGGCCGGAAAATGAGCACCACCGGCCCCGGGCCACGCCACTGACCGGGGTTCGCGGCACGTTATTGGGGCGCGCTTTTGGGGCTGTATGCGAACTATGACCCAAAATATGACGCACGCTCACCAGGGGATGCGGGACCCGTCCCGGGGGCCCCGCGTGACACTGCTGCTGACTTCGCTGCGCGCTGCTGTCAGGCGATGTATCCCAGCACCAAGGCGGCGATCACCGGGCCCATGTACAGCAGGGGGTAGACGACGGTCGAGTACGAGCGCGCCCGGAGCACGGTGACGACGGCTCCGGCGAAGTACAGCACCAGGCCGATCCCGGCCAGGACGCCGATGACCGGCACGAACAGGCCGACCAGCAGGCCCGCGGACCCTGCGGCCTTGGCTGCGCCGAGCCAGGTCCACCACGAGCGGGGGACGCCGTAGTCCATCAGCGGCTTCACGACCCACTCGGCGCGGCGAAGGAGGGAGAAGGCGGAGAAACCCACCCAGAGGGCGGCCAGGACGGTGACGACGGTGGCGGCGGTGGACATGGGGACACTCCCTAGCTGGTGCTTTCTTGTGACACCAATCCTGCGAGCCCCGGTTGATAGCTCCGCGATGCGTTCACGATGCACGGCTTCCCGACCGGCCTGTGCCCCACTTGCCCTCCTGCCCCACCAGGGCCGGGCAGCGCCGCGCAGGAGAATCCCGAACAGGTGACTAGGCGAGGACTTCGACGGCGGGCGGCACGAGCGCTCCGGGCGGGATGAGTCCACGCACGGTGGTCCCCGCGCCGGGCACGCCGTTGACCGTGAGGGCCCCGCCGACTCCGGCGAAGTGCGCCTTCATGGCGCTCAGCCCCCGACCGGTCGTCCCAGGAGGGAAGCCGCGCCCGTCATCGCTGACCGTCAGCCGCAGGCCGTTCTTTCCCACCGTGACGGCGATCGCGACCGTACGGGCACGGCTGTGCCGCTCGATGTTGGCCAGCGCCTCGCACACCGTCGCGTCCAGGTTGCGGGCGACGAGATCGGGAACATCGCCCTCGGGTAAGGCCCACACCTCCACGACGATCCCCACACGCGCTGACCACTCCGCCAATCGGCGCTCTAGCTTCTGCCGAAGAGTCTCGGCCTCCAGCAGACGAAGATCGTCGTACAACTGCTGTCCTCCCCGGTTCTCCGCCAGCGTCTCGCCGCTCGCGGACGAGAGGTGAGCATGTCAGGACGAACCGTCAATTTGCTTACAAGTCACTGTCGCATCCCTCCGTTTCGATGCGCGTGAACCAGCAAAAGTTGCACCTTGCAATCCCGTCCAGACCGGCCGATCCGCCGGCGCAGCGTCTTCTGAGGGCCGCGCTGCGCGCGCGAGCGGGTCAGCCCTTGAGGCCGCTGGAGAAGCCCTTGATCACGTAGCGCTGGAGCAGCAGGAAGGCCAGGACGATCGGCAGCGACCCGAGCACCAGCCCGGCGAAGACGAGGCCGTGGTTGGAGACGTACTGGCCGACGAAGGCGAACACGCTGACCGGGATCGTCTCGTACCCGGACCCGCCCAGATAGAGCAGGGGCGTGAAGAAGTCGTTCCAGATGAACACGGCGTTGAGGATCAGGACCGTCCCGGTGATCGGCCGCAGCAGCGGGAAGACGACCTTGGCGAAGGCGACGAGGTGGGAGGCGCCGTCGATCTGCGCGGCGCTGGCGTACTCGCGGGGCAGCGCGCGGATGAAGCCGGTGTAGAGGAAGACGGTGAACGGCAGCTGGATCCCCGTGTAGAAGATGATCATTCCCGCGTGGGAGCCGATCAGGCCGAGGTCCGTCACCAGCTGGTAGAGCGGGATCATGCCGAGCTGGAAGGGCAGCACGATGCCCAGCAGGAACAGCACGTAGAGCCCGTAGCCGAGCCGGCTCTGAGCCCTGGCCAGGTAGTAGGCCGCGAAGGAGCCGAGGGCGATCAGCGCGACGAGGCTGACCACGGTGATCACGGTGCTGTTCACCAGCGACGGCCCGAGCGACGCGGCAGTCCACGCCGTGGCGTAGTTGTCGAGCGAGGGCGGCGCCGGCAGCGCGAGCGGGGTCTGCGAGATCTGCGCCGGGTCCTTCAGCGAGAGCGTGATCAGCGCGTACACCGGGAAGAGGAACGCCACGGCGACCGCGATCATGACGATTTCCAGCAGGAACGTCCGTTTCACTGGGAGACCTCCCGCCTGCGGAGATAGTAGACCTGCACGAGCGACACCGCCGCCACGAACAGGGCGAGCACCAGCGCGATCGCCGTGCTGTAGCCGAACTTGCCGAACACGAACGCCTGCTTGTACAGCACGGTCGAGAGGGTCTCGGTGGCGTAGCCGGGGCCGCCGTTGGTCGCCGCGAAGACCTGGTCGAACAGTTTGAGCCCGCCGATCGTGGAGAGCATCAGGTTGATCGTCAGGGCCGGGGCGAGCAGCGGCCAGGTGACGTACCTGAAGCGCTGCAACGTTCCCGCGCCGTCGATCATCGCGGCTTCGTGCAGCTCGCGCGGCACGCCCTCCAGGCCCGCCAGGAAGATGACCATGGAGTAGCCGGCGTACTGCCAGACCACCATGCCCGCGATCGACCACAGGGCGACCGAGGGGTTGCCGAGCCAGTCGACGTCCAGCCCGAGCAGCCCGTTGAGCCCCGCGGACGGGTCGGGGGTGTAGACGTACTTCCACAGGAAGGCGACCATGACGGGGCTGACGACGACGGGCGCGAAGAAGACGGCCCGCAGTACCGCCCTGCTCTTCAGCTTGGCGTGCACGCCGAGCGCGAGCAGCAGCCCCACGCCGTTCTGCACGACGACGACGGCCACGGTCAGCAGCAGCGTGTTGCCGATCGAGCCCATCGCCTGCTCGTCGTCGAACAGCGCGGCCAGGTTCGACAGGCCGACGAAGGACCTGTCCTCGCCGATGCCGCTCCAGTCGGTGAACGCGTACAGCATGCCGGCGACGCTCGGGTAGAGCACGACCGCGGCGTAGACCAGCAGGGCGGGAAGCGCGAAGAGCCATGAGGGCGACAGCGAGCTGAACCGCCTCCAGGGGGTGGATGCGGTCACTTGGCGTAGGCCTCGTCCATCTTCTTCAGTGCCTCGTCCACCTTGATCTTGCCGGCGAGCAGTTCCTGGACGACGGCGAAGTGGACCGGCTGCACCTCGGCGTTCGGCCAGCGCTGGTCCATGAACGGCACCGCCCGGTCCTTGGTGAACGGCAGGAACGACTGCACCGCGGGGTCGATGGTGGAGGCGCTGTCCTGGGTGAGCGGGATGGCCGAGATCGCCTTGGCCCAGCGGTTGATGTTCTCCTGCTTGCCCAGGAAGTCGATGAACGCCTTGGCCTCGCCCACGTTCCTGCCCTTGGCGGCGGCCCCGAGGCCGACCACCACCCCGGCGGGGATCCAGACCTGGTCGGCGCTGTCGGCGCCGGGCACGGGGAACATCGACAGGTCGTCGGGGCCGGACGCCGCCTTGCGGAAGTCCGGCAGGACCGCCGACACCTGGATCGCCATGGCCGCCTTCCCGGTGGCCACCATGGAGGTCTGCTGCTCGAACGTGGTGCCGTTCGGGTTGTCGTTGAAGAAGCCGCGCTTCTGCAGTTCCAGGTACATCTCCATGGCCTGCCGCCAGCCCGACTGGGCGAAGCTCGCCTGCCCGGCGAGCTGCTTGTCGTCGAAGGACGGGTCCTTGGCGTAGACGGTGGAGGGCACGAGCGCGTACGTGATGAGCTGGGTGACCCACGGGGTCTGCGCGCCCAGCGCGATCGGCGTGACACCGGCCTTCTTCAGCTTGTCGCAGAGCGCCAGGAACTCGGTCCAGGTGGTCGGCGGCGCGTCGACACCCGCCTTCTCGAACGCCTTCTTGTTGTAGATGGCGCCGATGACCGACGAGCCCGCCGAGTAGATGTAGGTCTTGCCCTCGGACTGGAAGGCCGGCTTGAAACCGGTCGGGATCGTCTTCGTCCATGCCTGGTCGGAGAGGTCGGCGAGGAGCCCGGCCTTGGCGATCTGGCTCATCGACATGGCGCTGCCGTTGCCGGGGTAGACGACGTGCAGGTCGGGCGCGTTGCCCGCACCGAGCTGCGTGCGCACGGAGGTCTGCACCTGGTCGGTCGGCGCGAAGCTGGTGTTGACCGTGACGCCCGGCTTGACCTGCTTGTAGGCGGCCACGATCTCGTCCATCGGCGCCTTCTGGTCGGCCACGCCCACGAACCTCAGCTCGGTCGTGGACGCCTGCCCCTGCGCGGTGGTGGACGACGGCTTGGTGGAACACGCGGTGGCCGCGGCGGCCGCGGCGAGCCCGCCCATCATGCGGAAGAACTGGACACGGCTCATCTTGGCGTCGCGCAGGTCAGACATGGGCTGTCTCCTCGGTGAGGCTCCAACGGGCGGCGGGGTATGCGAACGTTTTAATCAGGGACGGGCCAAAGCCGGTCGGACAGTCGTCAGGGAGGGCGGCGCGGCGAGAGCGGGGGGATGTCAGCACAGGGGTGCCTCTTGGGGGTACGTTAAATCTAACGTTGAAACGTGTGAAGTTGTGAATGTTGCGTGGAGACTATGAGTCGCTCCCTGGGGTGTCAAGGGTGTGAGAGATTATGAGCGTTCACAGATGGTGCGCCGTCATCGATGCATGGGAGTGCCGCAGGTGAAGTCGCGTCCGCGCGCGGCCGGTGGAGCCACCAGGCGCCAGGCGATGGCCGAGCACGTCCTGCGGCAGGGCTCCGTCTCGATGGCCGAACTCGCCGAGACGTTCGGCGTGAGCGTGATGACCGTCCACCGCGACCTGGACCAGCTGGAGAGCCAGGGCATGGTGCGCAAGTACCGCGGCGGGGCCAGCGCTCAGGCGTCCAGCATCTTCGAGAGCAACATCGCCTACCGCAAGACCGCCCAGACCGCGGAGAAGGAGGCGATCGCCCGGCACGTGGTGAGCCTGATCGAGCCGGGCAGCTCGGTCATCCTCGACGACTCCACGACCGCGCTCGCCGTCGCGCGCCACCTCGGAGAGGTGGCGCCGCTGACCGTGGTGACCAACTTCCTGGAGGCGATCAAGCTGCTCGCCCCGATGGCGGGCATCCGGCTGATGGCGCTCGGCGGCGAGTACTACCCCACGCACGACTCGTTCCTCGGGGTCGCCTGCGTCGACGCGGTCGAGGCGATGAACACCGACACGGTGGTGGTCTCCACCTCGGCGATCTCCGATCGGCACGCCTTCCACCAGGAGCAGGAGATCGTGCTGGTGAAGCGGGCCATGCTGGCCGCGGGCACGCGCTGCATCCTCGCGGTCGACCACACCAAGCTCGACCGGGTCGCGCTGCACAGAGTCGCGCCGCTCGACGCCTTCGACGTCATCGTGGTCGACTCGCACGCCTCGTCCGAGGCGATCCAGCGGCTGCGCGACCGGCACCACCACGTCGACGTCGCCGAGGTGGGCGAAGCCTAGGCCGGCCGCACGTGCGGCGCGGTGAAGCGGTAGTCGCCCGAGGCCAGCTCCACGGCCAGGACGCCCTGCCCGTCGCCGATGACCCGCACGCCGTCGGCCGCCGTCACCAGAGCGTCGCCCTCGCGCACGGCGGCGCCGTCGGCGGCCGGGATGTGCAGGACGGCCGTCGCGCCCGGAGGCACGGACACGTCCACCTCGACGCCGTCCTCCCCGAGCCGCCACCCGCAGGCGACCCGGCCGTAGGGCGTCTCCTGGTACGCCCGCGCCCAGCTCAGCCGCCCGCCGACGGCCGGGCGCAGCAGCAGGCGGCGGTAGGCGACCGAGCCAGGCTCCTGGTCGATGCCGGCGACCCGCCCGTAGAGCCAGTCGCCGACCGAGCCGAGCGCGTAGTGGTTGAAGGAGTTCATGGCGGCGGACTGGAAACCGCGCTCTTCGGTCCAGCCGTCCCAGCGCTCCCAGATGGTGGTGGCGCCGTGCCGGATCGAGTAGCACCACGACGGGAACTCGTCCTGGTGCAGCAGCGCGTAGGCGAGGTCCGCGCGGCCGTGCTCGGTGAGCACCGGGCACAGCAGCGAGACGCCGACGAAGCCGGTCGTCAGGTGCCGCCCGCGGGCCTCCACATCCGCCGCCAGGTGCTCGACGGCGGCAGGGACGAGCTGCTCGGGCAGCAGGTCGAAGGCCAGGGCCAGCAGGTACGCGGTCTGCGTGCCACCGGCGACGCGGCCGTCCGGTTCGACGAACGCCGCGACGAACGCCTCCCGGATCGAGCGGTGCAGCTCGGCGTACGCGGCCGCGTCGGCCTTGCGGCCGAGCACGCCCGCGGCCAGCGCGGTCAGCTGGGCGCTGCGGGCGAAGTAGGCGGTGGCGAGCAGGTCCCGGGGCGTCTCCACGCCCACCTGCAGCCAGTCGCCGTAGTGCTTGCCGACCCTCGCCCGCCAGATCAGGTCCGGATTGTGCCGCCTGATGTGCTCCACCCAGGCGGCCATCGCGTCGTAGGAGCGTTCGAGCACGCGGACGTCCCCGTACAGCCGGTACAGCTGCCAGGGGATGATGACCCCTGCGTCGCCCCAGGCCGGCGCGCCCTGGTTCGTCACGCACAGCTGAGGAGCCACGTCCGGGAAGGCCCCTTCGGCGTCCTGGCCGCTCACGACGTCGCGCATCCAGCGGGCGAAGAACGCCGACACGTCGGCGTTGCGCGCGGCGGTCGGCAGGAAGACCTGGGCGTCGGCGAGCCAGCCGAGCCGCTCGTCCCGTTGCGGGCAGTCGGTGGGCACCGAGACGAAGTTGCCTCTTTGGCCCCACTGGATGTTCGACTGCAGGCGGGTGACCATCTCGTCGGAGCAGTGGAACTCGCCCGCGTCCGGGGTGGCGCTCTGCAGCACCCGGCCGGTCACGTCTGCGGGCAGGAGCGGCCCTGGATGGCCCGACACCTCCACGTACCGGAACCCGTGGACGGAGAAGCGCGGCTCGAACACCTCGACCGGCTCGCCGGCCGCCACGTACTGGTCGGTGGCCTCGGCGGTGCGCAGGTTGGCCAGGTAAAGCTCCCCGCCGTCCAGCATCTCCGCGTGCCGCAGCCGGATGCGGGCGCCCCGTTCGGCCCCGCGGACGGTCAGCCTGACCCGGCCCACCATGTTCTGGCCGAGGTCCACGATGTGACGGCCGTCGCCGCGCGACTCGACCGACACGGCGGGCAGCTCCGTCACCACGCGCACGGGCTGGTCCGTGGTGGCCGTGAGCGATGTGACGTCGCCGTCGAGGACGGCGGCAGGCGCCCAGCCCTGGTCGTCGAAGCCGGGCGCGTTCCAGCCGGGAACCTCCTCGCGGGCGTCGACCAGCTCGCCCATGAGCAGGTCGCTGTAGACGATCGGTCCCTGTCCCGCCTGCCACGTCCCGTCGGTGGCCACCAGGCGCCGGGAGCCGTCGGCGAAGTCGACGGCCAGCTGGGCGATGAGCTGCGGGGCGGGCCCGTAGTGCAGCGCCTGGTGCCGGACGTCGAAACCCACGTAACCGCTCCACCAGCCGTCGGCCAGGACGGCGCCGATGACGTTCTCGCCCGCGCGGAGCAGGCCGGTGACGTCGTGGACCTGGTACTGGACGCGCTCACGGTAGTCGGTCCAGCCGGGGGCCAGTTCGTCGTCGCCGACCCGGTGGCCGTTGACCGACAGCTCGTACAGGCCGCGCGCGCTCACGTAGACCCGGGCGCGCACGGGGCGGCCGTCGAGCCGGAAGACGCGGCGCAGGTGCGGGCAGGGACGCAGCGGGCGGGTCCGGTCGGTGCGGTCGTCGTCGCGTGGGGGATCGGTGATCGCTTCACACGCGGGATCGAGGCCGATCCAGGTGGCCAGCCAGTCGTCGGCGTGCAGCAGGCCCGTCTCGAACCAGGACGTCGCCTCGCCCGCCTGGGAGCCGTCGGCGTCCCACACCGCCACCCGCCAGTGGTAGCGGGTGCCCGACTGCAGGGGCGGGCCGTCGTAGCGCACGTGCGGGAGCTCGGGCTGCCGCACGCCACTGTCCCACAGCAGCCGGGCGGGGTCGTCCAGGTCTTCTGGACGTGCCGCCACTCGCAGCCGGTAGGCCGTCGGCGCGTCGCCCCGGCGGGACGAGGAGAGCTTCCACGACAGACGCGGTCGGCGCTCGTCGATCCCGAGTGGCTGTTCCAGGAGTTCGCAGGTGAGACCGTACGGAGTCAGGCTGGACACGATCATCCTTTCGGGCGGCCTCGCCGCCCGTGTGTCGGGGCTATGGAGGAATCATCCGAGCCCGCTCGGCCCAACAGATAGCACTAAATACGCTTAAGTCGGACAAAATTGACCACATGTGGATCGCTAAGGCTGCGGCGTGACAGGAACTCCGCTGCGGTCGTCTCGCGGGCTGCTGTACTTCGCCGACGGCTCGCCCGCCTACGCCCGGCGTTTCACGCACGAAGGTGAGGAGCCCGTGCACACGCACAGCTTCGTCGAGATCGCCGTCGTCGTCGCCGGCTCCGCCGTGCACCACTCCCTGTCAGGACGGCGGAGACTGCAGGTAGGGGACGTCGTCCTGCTGCGTCCGGGAGTGTGGCACGGGTACGAGGAGTGCGCGGGGCTCACGCTCTACAACTGCTGCGTCGGCACCGACCTGCTCCGCAACGAACTGTCCTGGACGCGCGAGGACCCGCAGCTCGGTTACCTCCTGTGGACCGGGCCCCACTCCTTGCAGCGCCGCGGCCTGCTGACCACCCACTTGGACGATGTCGAGCTGGGCAGGTGCGTCGGCTACCTGGAGGCGCTCGACCGGCTGCGCGCCCTCCACCTCGACAAGCACCGGGCCGACGTCATCGGCTGGCTCTCCCTCTTCCTCGGCCAGCTCTCCCGCACCGCCACCGCCGGGCAGGACGAGATGGCGCACGGCACGGTGACCCACCCGACGGTCCTGCGGGTGATGGGCCTGCTGGAAGGCGACCCCGCCCACGACTGGACGCTCGCCGAACTCTCCAGAACCGTCGCGCTCAGCCCTGCCTACCTGGTACGGCTGTTCAGGTCGGCGACCGGGCTGCCCCCGATGGCCTACCTCGCCCGGCTGCGCGTCGAAACCGCGTCCGACCTGCTACTGCGCACCGACGATCCCGTCACGGCGATCGCCCGCGCGGTGGGCTGGCCCGACCAGAGCTACTTCGCCCGCCGCTTCAAGAGCTACTTCGGCCTCAGCGCCACCGTCTACCGCAACCGCTTCCGCACCTAGCGCCGCGCAGCGCCGACCCTGGCACGCCACGCCGGGTCTCGTCTAGAAGCGGCCAACGCAGCGACAAATAGGACCCGCAGCATTTTCTCGATTGGAACGGTTCAAGCTTCGCTCCTGGGCGAAAAGCTGGCGAGCCTTGAATCGCCCGGACGGCAGTGACATATCCCACTATTGCCCGCGAATGTGCAGATCAAGGCCCTGGCTCCTGCCGTCGATCCCGATGACTATCGAAATCTATTGATCTTGGACTATTCGGTGTAACTATGATCAAGAAGCATGTCAAGATTTCGAATGAGCCGACAGGTTATCGCCGGGTTTGTCGCCGGGGCGGCGCTGCTGGGATTCGCCGTCGAGCCGGCGCGGGCCGAGCCGTCCGGCAGCGCCGGTGAGGTCGCCCGCTTCCTACAGCGCACCATGGACGGGCTGACCTTCGAGAACGTCCTCGACCTGGCGCCGCCAGGGTCGTCGCAGGCGCGCTCGCTCGCCGCTTCGGTCGACAAGGAAGCGAAGACGGCGAACGACTACGCGCGGCTACTCGTTGGGGCGGACCCCAAGCCGATCGTCCAGCAGCCGCAGCTTGATGTGACGGTGCTGGAACTGGACCGGTACGGGCGGCCCATCTCCTCAGGCACAGTGCTGATGAGCCCGCAGTATCCGCAGGGGGTCGTCGTACCGGTGGATCGCGACTTCCACACCACCGAGGTGCGGTGGCGGCAGTGGGACGACGCCGGCTGGTACGCCAACCAGGGCAAGGGCACCATCGACGTGGTTCCCGGCCGGGAGAACGCGCCCATCGACTTCATGTCGCCGTACCCGGCGTCCGTCCTGAAGCTGATGGTCAACTTCGGGGTGCTGCGGCTGGTGGACAAGGGCCAGATCAAGCTGGACGACACCTACGACTACCAGCCCACGGCGGTCAGCTCGCTGTGCGGCGAAGCGTCCAGCAACACCATCCGGGCCTACATGGAAGCCTCGATCACCTCGTCGTCCAACAGCGCGTCCTGCGCCCTGGTCAAGCTGCTGCACGATCGCGGCGCCATCGACGAGCTCAACCAGACGTTCCAGGACCTGGGCTTGGAGACGTTGCAGGTGAAGGGCACCAATCCCGCCAACGGCGGACGCTGGTCCAATCCGGTCACGATGAGTTCGCTGGACACGGCCAAGCTGCTCGCACTGGTCAACGGGGTGCCGGGAAAGGCGTGGTCCGCTCCTGACGGCACGCCGGTGACCAACGCGGTGCTGAGCCCCGCCTCCCGTCAGGTGTTCAAGAGCCTGCTCGGCGAGCAGGGGTTCAACGACATGCTCTCCACCACCAACTGGTGCGGCGGCGACTACCCGGCGGCAGGCATTCCGCAGCGCGTCGCGTCCCGCTGGATCGGGGACGACGGCGCGGTGACCGTCGCCGGCAACAAGTTCGGCCAGGACGTGCGCCCGTGCAACGAAAGCGCCCAGGTCACTTTCGCGCACAAGACTGGATGGGTCGGCAATTCGGGCGCGGACGCGGGCATCGTCAGGTCGCTGCCCGGCAAGGCGGGCCGCCACTACATCGTCGTCGCGTTCACCAACCTCGGCACCCAGTACGTCGATGCGAACCGGCCGGCCACGAAGCCCGGTATCTACCCGGTCGCCTACACCGAGAAGCTGGCGAAGCTGGGACACGCGATCGACCAGTACGAGGCAGGCAGAACCGCCAGGTGACCGCCGGCCAGTAGTGCTTCCTGAGCGGGGCCCAGGTGCGGGCCCCGCCTGTCAGCCGGTCAGCGTTCGCCGGGTTGCTCGGCGGGCAGAGCGCGCCGCTCGGCGCGGCGGTTGGCGTACAGGCTGGTGAGCGTGACGGTGATCAGCACGGCGATGATCACTCCGAGCGAGACGAGGGTCGGGATCTGCGGGACCCACGCCCAGACGCCGTGCGCCCAGTGCAGGATGAGCTTGACGCCGATGAACGCCAGGATGACGGCGAGCCCGTGGTTGAGATGCCCCAGCTTGGTCAGCGCGCCCTGCAGCACGAAGTACAGCGCGCGCAGGCCCAGCAGGGCGAAGGCGTTGGTCGCGAAGACGAGGAACGGATCTTCGGTCACTCCGTAGACCGCGGGAACCGAGTCCACGGCGAAGACGATGTCGGTGGCGAACACGGCCACCACGGCCAGGGCCAGCGGGGTGACGGCCAGAGCGCCCTGCTCGCGCACGATCAGGCGCGCGCCACGGTAGCCGTCGGTGACCGGGATCATCCGCCGCAGCAGCCGGACCGAGCGCATGGAGGAGATGTCGACCTCCTGCTCGTGGCCGCGCAGCGCGTCCTTCAGCACCTTGCCCGCGGTGACGATCAGGACCGCGCCGAACAGCAGGAACGCCCAGGTGCCGCTGCTCAGCGCGGCGGCGCCGAGCGCGATGAAGATCGCGCGCAGGACGAGGGCGCCGATGATGCCGTACAGCAGAACCTGCCGGGCCAGCGCGGCCGGAACCGCGAACGCCGACAGCAACAGCATGAACACGAACAGGTTGTCGACCGACAGCGACTTCTCCACCACGAAACCGGTGAAGAACTCCGCCGCCACGGTGGACCCGAACGCGCTCCACAACCAGGCGCCGAACCCCACGGGCAGCAGCAGGTAGAAGAGCGACCAGCTCACTGCCTCGCGCATGCGCACCTCGTGCGGACGCCGCGTCAGCAGCAGGTCCAGCGCCAGCAGCGCAATCAGGACGGCCACGGTGGCCGCCCATAGTGCCGGCGAGGCGATGGACGTGGTCGCGGAGAGCTGTGTCGCCGCGGGCATGGAACCTCCTCGAACGCAGTCAACTCGTTCGAGGTCTCCTTCACCCGCTGGACGCGGGCGGCCGTCCGAGGACACAGCTAAATGTCCGTATTGACCGAAGCGACGCTTTGGGAAGTACTCCCCTCTGCGGTTCAGGCTAGGTCAACACAGGGCTGCCGTTCAAGTCCACACCAGCCCGTGGACCTTACGCCGTGCTCCGAAGAGGAGTCTTACCGGGCCTGACAGGCCGGTGACGCGCTGGCCAGGGAAGACGAAGTGGGTGGGGCTGGTCGCGTCCAGGTAGGGCGCGAGGGTGCCGTACACCTCGACCTCGACGACGTTCTCGCCGGGCCGCAGCGCCGCGCCGACGTCGAACCGGTACGGCGAGCACACCCTGACGCCGCAGGGCACGCCGTTGACTCGCACCTCCGCCGTACCGCGCACCCGTCCGAGGTCCAGCAGGCCGCTTCCTGGCCGTTCGCCGAAGTACACGGTCCTGCGATAGCGGACGCCGCCGCTGTACTCGGGCAGCCCCGACCGCTCCCAATCGCCCAGCTCGATCGGGCCGGGACCGGTCTCGAACTCGATCGGCCCGGTCAGGATGGCGCCGCCGCTGTGCCCCGCCTCGGTCTCCACCCGGAGCACGGCTTCCCGCGGACCGGCCCGCCCGTCGAGGGGGACGCGCAGGCACCCTGAGCCCTCCGCCGGCGCCGCCCCGTCGACCAGCAACCTGGCCGTCCCGCGCAGCGGCACCCGAAGGGCGGTCGCACCGGGCGGAACCTCGAACCGCAGCCACTCGACCCGCCCTGCCGTTCCCTCTTCGGTCAGGACGACCGGCAGCACCACGGAGCCGGTCGGCCGGTCTCCTCGCGGGGTGCCGGGTGAGGTGGTGCCGGTCGGCCCGCCTCCAGACGGGGCGGCAGGTGGCGTGGTGTCAGTCGGTGACAGCCAGGAGGCGCCGGGCAGGGGGTGCGGGCGGCGCGGCAGGTGGAGGGCGGCGGGGTCGTGGTGCTGCGTCCTGCGCACCTCTGCCAGGACGCGCTCGCCGTCGCGAACCGCCCACCAGCCGGGGCCGGAGGTGGTGCAGCCGTCGACCAGGACCGGTTCGGCGGCGTCCGCCACCCGGACGGTCACCTCGTTCTCGCCGGGACGCAGCACCCCGGCCAGGTCGTAGCGGCGCGCCCGGGGCTTGCGCTGGTCGGTGTACGGGTCGAAGCCGCCCTGCCGTCCCATGTCCACGCCGTTGACCAGCACCTGGCACGCCGTCGTCGAGGCGACCTGGAGCACCGTGCCCTTCGGCGTGAACGTGGCGCTCAGCTCGGCCGTTCCTACGAGGGAGGTGGTCTGCTGGGTCGTTCCCGCTGGGGTGGCGGTCAGGTCGGTCGGTCCTGCTGGGGCGGCGATCCACTCCGGGCGCAGGTACCGTCCGGGGTCCGTCACGACGGCGAGATGGGCGCGCAGCCGGCCGTCCGTCTCGGGGGCCAGGCGGACCTCCAGCAGGTACCTGCCGGGACGCAGGGGGCGGCGTGCCAGCGCCAGGTAGCCCCGGTCGTCCAGCTCGACCTCGCGGCCGTCCACCCGCACCGTCTTGGCCGCCGCGGCGCCGACCGCGAGGAACCCTTGGTCGGGGACGGTCAGCTCGGCTCTGAACCACGCGGCCTGTCCCGCGGTGACCTGGCCGAAGTCGAGGAACTCCTCGGGCACGTGCCCCTTGGGGCCGAGGAACAGGCGGTGGATCGGGTCCTTGCGGATGCCGCGCGAGGTGGAGAACACCGCGGGCCGCCACTCGCCCGCGCCCGCCGGGCCGTCGCCTGGGGTGACTCGCCAGGTGCCGTGGGGGCCGAAGGTGGCATGTACAGGGTGCCACTCCGGGTGGCCGTCCACGCGGTGCTGGACCTCCCAGCGCTGAAGCACCGGCCCGGAGTGGCCGAGGTCGCCCCAGGTGTCGTCCAGGGTGGGCACCAACTCCATGTCCCAGCCCGTGCTGAGGTCGGACTCCTGGGTCGGCGGCGACGGGGGGCTTGCGGGCGGTGCCTGCTCGCCCGTGAAGACGAGGAGGGCGGCGGGGCCCGCGTCGAACGGCACGACGACCTCGGTGTACTCGCCGTCCACCGTGGACGCCAGGGCACGGACGCCGCCACCGAACGGGTCCACCAGCAGCGGGGTTCCCGCGACGCCGCGCACCCTTACCGGCATCTCGGTGGTGTACCGGGCGGGGTCGAAGTCGATGGTGGCGGAGTCCCAGCCCTGGTCGGCGCCGCGTTCGTCCGGACGTTCCACCGACACGCGGCTCGCGGTGGGGAAGGCGGCCTGGAGGTAGACGAGGGTGGCCCCGCCGACCTGCCGTACCAGCGGGGGGACGGGCGCCTCGACCCGGCGCAGCGGCGACAGCAGCGGGCCGAGGTCCGCTGGAGTCGCGGCGAAGCGGACGTGCT